>NZ_LBAW01000004.1 GCF_001648595.1 Legionella bozemanae
ACAGTCTTTCTTTGAATTTTGTGGGGATCGTACAGGCATAAAGCGCAGTACGTAGGCAAAAAAATTTGTGGAGGGTTTCTTATCGAAAACTGACGATACCTTGCCACGGGATCTGTTTTAACTTGGTGAGCCGACTGGGTGGAGCTTTGATACAGTGTATTTATCTCGATAGGCAACGAAGAGGAAACCTATAACTCCTATTGCCAGCGTGACTGGGATAACTCCTATCCCATAAACAAAAGCATTTGCTTCACGAATGCCACCATTTGCATTGACTACAAAACCAATCACTGTATGGAAAGCATAGCCAAAAATCATGATTATCATGTTAGCAATCGCAGTCGTCAGCCCAGCAAGATGCTCGGGTACATAAGTGGAAACTGTATAAATCGCCAAAATTTGATAAGAGCAACACATTCCAACCAATATAAAAGATACAGTAATGCTGGGCACTGTTAACATACCCGTGACAAGTGCGGTGAAGACCACGCACATGCTTATCCCAGCAGCAATGATTGTTCCCAGGTAATATCCTGTTTTTTCCGCGATTAAACTTAAAATCGGCGAGCCAAAACACATTCCTATAAAGATCATTGAAGGCAAGTAATTTGCTGTTGATGTATTCAAACCATAAACTTGTTTTAAAAAGCCAGATCCCCATACATCAGAAAAACCTTCAAGAGGTCCGAGCATCAATCCAGAAAAACAGCAAATCAAGATTACTTTTTTATTGGTAAAAACCGTTTTAATATTGGAAAGAACTGATGTGTGATAAGTAGGTTTTTCATCGGGCACGATAAAATAAGTGATGCAAGCCAGGATAAGACCAATAGCAATAAATACTTCAATTACCATTTTATAACCCACTGCCTGACACATATAACTCACAGGTCCACCACCATAGACAGCACCAATAAGCCCTATCATCACCGAAAAACTGAGCATTCTGGAAAAATGCTGCTCTTTAAAAGCCATACGTATGATTTTAAATGTTCCCAAAATGGCAGCTGAAGATCCAATACCAATTAATGCTCTTCCTACAAGAGGATAAATCCAATGCTCAGCAAAAATAAGCGGCAGCAGTCCAACAACAGGAAGCAAAATACAAACCGTCATTACTTTTCTTGGCCCAAAACGATCCAACATAATCCCAATTGGCAAATGCATTAAAGAGTAACCAAGATAATAAACACCCGAAAACTGCCCAAAAACCGTTGCATCGATGTGAAATTGCGACGTAATATCATTCATCATAATATTGGGCATCACTCTAAGAACATATTGGTATGCATAAAATATTGACGCAATAATCCATACAAACCAGGCAACAACTCGTGATGTAGACATAAAAATCCTCAAAAAAACAAGCAGCTAATATACGCACAATGGCTATAACCTATGCATAACACCTATTTTAATTCATTTTTTTTGAAATTTTATTGCAAATATAGGCTTTAATTGGATTAATTTGAATTAAAATTTCATTTTTTAATGATTTTTTAGATTTAAATGCTAAAATATAAAAAATTCATGTTATTTTTAAACACTATGGATCGTACTGACAAAAAGATACTTGATATACTCCAATCAAATTGCCAAATCAACAATCAAGAGCTCGCAGACATGGTAGCTTTATCACCTTCTCCATGTCTTCGCCGTGTTAAATTATTAGAAGATAATGGATATATAAAGAGAATGGTTGCACTTCTTGAACCTGAAAAAATAGGTTTAAAATTATCCGTGATTGTTTTAGTTGGATTAAATAGTCACCAACCCGCTGTCATGAACCAGTTTGAAGAGGCTGTACGCTTTCTTCCTGAAGTCGTTCAATGTTATTTAATCACAGGCCAATCTGCAGATTATGTATTAAAAGTAATTGTACCAGACCTAAATGCATATCAATCTTTTTTATTAGATAAGCTGACGCGTATCAATGGAGTAACGAGTGTGCAATCAAGTTTTATCTTAAGAACTATTTGTGAAACAACTACACTTCCATTAGATCATCTCGATTAATTATTTGCCTCTCTTAGGCGAACCAAATTCTCATTTTCTGATTTTTAGGCAAACCTCATTGAATTGAACGGGTAAAAAAAGTAATGTATTGCATCGATTAAACAAGGAGCAAATTTATGACATTGAAGTTTTTGCCATTCGTTTTAGCGAGTTTTTGTGCTGCAAATGCCGCCTCATCGGCTCCGCTTCCCAAATACATTGATAAAGATGGACCTGTTTGTACTAATGTATTATGCGCATTTAACAACCCTGGGGGACTCTATGTAAGTGGTACAGGCTATTACGTCCAACCAAGTGAAACAGGGCTCGGACTAGTCACTGACAGTTGGCTATTCACTGTTCCTGGAGGTACCCAAGCTGAAAGCAAACCTTTTGATCCTGATTACCAATGGGCAGGAAGTGTGGCTGTTGGTTATGATATACCAATGTCCGCCAATAATATTGAAGTCAATTATCTTTATTTAAAAAACAAAACCCACGCTGTGAATAGTTTTGCCAATGGCTCTATTTTATTTGGAAGTATTTTATTCCCTGATGCGTTCATTCCTATAGATTCTATGCCTGGATTAGTCAGTGATGCTTTTTTAACTTATAGAGTAGATCAAGCAGATGTAAGAGCAGGAAGAAAATACGGTGATACATCAGGTGTGTTTAAAATACGCCCTTCTCTTGGGGTGCGCTACGCACAAATAAAACATGACCTGTCTTTTGCAGCACCAGGACATGTTACCAGCAAATTTAGCGGTGCTGGCCCATTAATCAGCCTGGATGGCCATTACGACTTGGGTTATGGCTTTGGTTTGCTTGGTTATTTTGATTACGCGCTTATGGCAGGTTCCATGCAATCCTTCTCGGAGGTTTTTTTAGGATCTAACTTCAGCTTTAAATGGCCCAAGCGCAACCGGGTTGTTAATAACATCACTGGTAAGATTGGTTTGGACTATACTCACGCATTGACTCATACAGCAACATGGACTGCGGCCGTTGGATATCAAATCAATGAATATCTGAGTTCTATGGATACACTTAGAGGATTTACCGGGGTAACTTTTAGTCCTGATGGGGTAAATTTAGGACCTCAACGTATTGCGGGTAATGAAACAAATAACTTCTCATTCCAAGGATTGTTTTTAAGCCTTACTTTACATGCCTAAAATATTATAGATGCTGTCTGTAAATGTGCTCTGGTTTTTATTTTGAAAGTACTAATAAAGACAGCATCTTATCTTCTCTAACAACAACTCTTCTTAACTACTATTTTCTTAGAATTCGCTTTCTTCATATTCCCATAGCATACAATTTGCGGTAATACTTACTGCGGAACTATTGAAAAAGAAGGAATTCATGCAGCAGGCGATGTTGCTCAATTTTTTGAGCATTTAAGTGATCCGACTTGGAATGAATAAAAACGCTTCATTAAATAATTCATCATTAGCAATTATTGACTAACCCTAATCATTTCAAGGAATATAATGAATAACCTTTAACAATACACTACCAAACTATAAACGATGATCGATTCATGTTAAAGAAAATACTGTTCTTGATATTATTGGTAGTAGGATTGTCAAGCTGCAATAGACGTGTTGAACAGCAAATCGTTTTGCCATCTAAATTTCCTTCCAGTACAAAGGATTACAAGCCCATAGCTGATTTACCTTATGTTGCTTGGTGGCAACAATTTCATGATGTAGAATTGGATCAATTGATTGAAGCTGGCTTGCATAACAACATGGACATTCATATTGCCATAGGAAACTTACAACAAGCACAAGGCGAATTGCTGCAAGTCAAACTCAGTTGGCTGCCCTTCGTACAAGTACTTGCTGGCTACTCCACCAATCCCGCCCTTGGAGCACCTGGTGTTTTTTATGGGGTATGGCCCTATTATTTCGTGAACATTATGAAACTTTATGCGCAACAGAAACAAGCCACATACAATGTTCAATTTTATCGTACTGCTATTGAGGGCGTGCGCCTGGCATTAATTGGCCAGATCGCATCAGCTTACTTCACTTTAATTGCTCAATTAGAACAATTGAGATTATTGCAACAATTGGATAGTGACTTGAAATCATTAATTAAATTGAGTCGAGGAGAAATTAAGATTGGTTTAGAAAATGAAATTACTCTAGCCCAATTGCAAACCGATGAGCGGCTGATTGCAGCACAAATTAAACCTATTTTGCATAATATTGTCCTCAGTGAAAATGCACTTCGGTATTTGATTAATGCAAATCCAGGCAGGGTAAACAATAAAAATAATTTCGCCAAAATAGATTTTTCCCATTTTAAACCAGGCAGCTTACCCGCTACCGTATTAAATAATCGTCCTGATTTGAAAATGGCATTCTATGCATTAAAAGCCTCTCGAGCTGGTATTACAGTGGCCTATAGTGATTTTTTTCCAGGAATTCAGTTAGATGATTTTCTGGGTGAAGTAGATTTGCCGCACAGTAATTTTGCTGACACAACGGATGCATACGTCAATTGGACACTTTCGCTCAGTACCCTAGGAAACATTGCAGCAAGTAAAGGTGCCTATAATGCAAAAGCTGCTGAATTCAATAAAACCGTCAGACGGATTTTAAAAGAAGTCGATAGTGACTTTTCTGCCAACAGACGCATGAATGAAAAATTTATGGCTTATTTACGAGCTGCAAAGGATTATGGCCATAAATACAAACTACAACAAGGATTATTAAAAACGGGATTAATTTCTTATAAAGAATTATTACAAAGCAAAATCTATTTGGATAACTTGGCGCTCTCAACAAATCAGGCCAAACTGGAACTCGCCATGTCATTAGTTATTTTATATCAAGATTTGGCGGGTGGATATGCATATACTCAATAGAACTCTTGGGGATGAATATAACCTGGATGCAAGACAGCGTAACCAGATATTGGGTATGGATTTTTAATGGTAACTTACATTTATGATACTTTTACGCAGATATCGTCTACACGTTAAACAGGGATTTGTACGACTAAAACGCTGGTTCACTTTAGCCAATATCATCATTTTGATTGGTATTTTAACGACACTTATTTATATTTTTTCTTATTTATTTCCTTTCACAGATAATGCATTTGTCGTCAATAACGTACGCCCCGTCGCAGCCCTTGCAAATGGGTACATTACAAATCTTTATGTAAAAAATGGGGATGTTGTCAAAAAAGGCCAAAAGCTTTTCACCGTCTTTCAAAAACCCTATATATATGCCGTAGAACAACTTAGTGCAGATTTGGCAGGTGCCGAGGCACAATTAGCTGCATTAAAAAGCACTTATGAACGGGATCTCAAACTCAGTGAAAACGAGCAAAAGAATTACATCAAACTCAAACAGGATGATCAAAAATATACTAAGGGCTATGCATTAAAATCGGTCTCTCTTATTACCTTACAAAACTCCCAACAAGAAACAAAAGCAGCTAAATATAGATGGGATGCCGCTTTAAAACAGTTGGAAATTGTTCAACATCAAATCAAAGCGCAAGAAAATGAAATTAAATCCCTTCATGCACGATTGAAAAATGCCAAAGTTAATTTGGAGCAAACAGAAGTATACGCACAAAATAATGGAATTATCCAAAATTTATTTTTTAGTATCGGAACACCAGTAAATATTAATCAACCTCTTTTTTCTTTAGTGGATACGGATAATATTTACATTCAGGCAAACTTTAATGAAACAGATTTGGGTCATGTGCGTAAAGGCGCAAAAGTATTGATATTCCCCAGAATGTATCTGGGAAGAAAAATGTTTCATGGGGTAATTGATTCAGATTTTTGGTCAGCTAATCGACAATTAGTGGACAACCGTACTCAGCTACAAAATGTCATTAATGAAAATCAATGGGTCTTATTGCCACAAAGACTTCCTGTGATCATTCGAATCACTGATCCAGATCCTCATTACCCGCTACGCCTTGGGACAAGTGCTTATGTCTATATCAAAGTTTAAGCAATGGCTTGATGAGGTTGATCCCTACGCATTACAACGAATTACCCTTTATAAGTGTCTTTTCGTTGCGACTGTAGAAGTATATGTTTACTGGTTGTTTCGGCCTGTCAGTTTTCTTACATTTTTTTCACCTTTTCTTTTGGTAGGCATGTACGAAGCTCCGGTGCTAACCACTTTTAAAGAAAAAGAGCGGTTGCTGTTTTTTATTGGCACTGCAATTATTATCATCAGCGTATCCTTTTATCTTGTCTACCCATTTCATGGAATCTTTTTCTTTTTTTCAGTGTTTGCCTTTGCAGTAACTTATTTTTGTGTATTAAAATATTTCTATGCACTAAAAAATCTAACGATGATGCTTATAGCAACTGGCGCAGTTGTTCTGAGCACTGAGCCTCCTGCTAACCTTGAAGTCGCCTACGGTTTTATTTCATCGACTACTTTGGCGATGATCTTTGTATTCATGAGTTTGAAATGTTTCCCTAATGTCTATTTGATCATATGGAACAGGGCCCTGCAAAAATTTATTCAATACCTTGAGGAAGATATTGATGCAGCTATAAATCAGAACCATAAAAGTCCTATAGGAGAGGAAATTCTCCATTTGGGAATGGTGCGAAACTATCGACGAATGCTCCCTAAAAAATACATAATGCAAGCATGCCGTATGTCAGTAAACATACGAAATATCCAACACGCATTGGATAATTTATATTATGAAAAAAAGAATGAGGTATTTTGGTACGGGATAAAAAACAATCTCCATTGGCTTAGGCTCAATATGAAAACTTATACACCATGCGGCATGCCCACAATGCCTATAGAACCAGAAACAAAATTACAGCATTACATTGCGCACTGCTTACAAGAAGCATTCATCCGTTGGAATAAGTTATGCTTTCTGCGACACAACTGAAAAAGAAACTTGATTACGCGCGGTTTACTCACCTGGCAATTATGTTTATGGTTGCTATGTTGATTTATTTATTTACGACAATACCTCATAAATGGTGGATTTTACTCACAGTCATTGTGATCAGCGCGGGAATCGAGCCAGGGCTGATTGTCAGGCGAGCTATTCATCGTATCGGGGGAACTTTTGCTGCTTTGTTAATTTTAATTCCTTTAATTTATCTCCTGCAATTGAATTATCGATTAGTCCCTGTAGTCTTTATCATAGGTATCATTGGATTATCTGTTACAGCATTAAATACACGCCGCTACGATATTAGTGTATTTTTTATTACTATTGTTGTTTTTTTGCTATTGGCGCAAACCACTGATGTGAATTCACCTGCAGGCCCATTTGAGATGGTATTGAATCGCGGTATCTGCACTTTGCTTGGTATTTTTATTGTTCTAGTAGGTGATTATTTTTTATTTCAAGCCTATCGTTATTCGCAAAAGCTTTATTTATTTCACCAGATGATGGTTTATAATTTTTTTAACAAAATCGTTAAGGAAATAATTAAGTGTCGAACAGAAAAAATTAATACCTTTATTTTTGTTGAAAAACTACGAAGTCAAGTAATCAAAAATTGCGCCCCCATTGAAATTAGTTCTGAAAATTTAAAACTGGAAGTTAAAATCAACTCTGAAACAAAAGAAAGAGTTGATATTTTTCAGGAAACAATTCGGGATATACGCAGGCTCATATTTGCATTATGTGTTTCTGAATTTGTTTTACACTCCACAACAACCACAGAGAAACACCTACTACAATTTAAGATACTTATGAATAAAGCAAGAAACAATTTTATTTATACTGAGGACATTTTAGAGTAGCCCCCTTTCCCAGAATATTTTAAGTTGACGCCATTGAGCACTTACTTAATCAGACTAAAAACCTGGGGGCAAAGTATTCGATAAATTGATAAATTACCGAATACCTTAAATCTTTTTTTATTTATACATTAAAGACGGGCCATAGTATTACATTCCCAATCGATTCGAGGCAACTTCAGGTATGAGTTCTCTCTTTGCATTAATAACACTATTTAAAATTCTTAATTCAGAAACAGCACCGTTTTTCTTTTGCTCTACATTCGCAATACAGGTATTCATCCGTTGAATTTCATCAGATGCTTTTGATATTTCCCCCCTTAAACATCTTTCCTCATATTCATATAATTCCATAGGAGAAACACCCAATGCTTTTAATCCCAGGAGTCGGTCGGTTTGATCCGTTTCAGAGAGCATTGCTTTGCGAGTTGATTGATATGATGCTTCGCGGATTTCAGCTTCTTCATAAGTCTGCAAATGAGCCGCATGTCTTTCCGTAAAATAAACCAAACGCCGGTTCGCCTCTTTTAAAGTATTTTTGTACCCATCAACTTGAGCATCCAGCGATTCAAAATGGGGTCCGTAAGAACGGTTAATTTCGAGTAATTTCTCCAAACTTTGTTGATTAAAGTATTGACGCAATTCACCAGAAGTTTTATGTGGAAATTTTGACATGATTCATTCCCCTATATGTAAAAGCTCAAAATCATATCACTTTTTATCCATATAAAAAACTATTTTATCATTGTGGTTATTTATAAATCTCAATTTGTTGAGCTATAAGAGTTTTTTTGGTATTAATGTCTTGTTTTACCAGATAATTTAACTCGAAAATGTATCTAGCCATCAAGACTCACTAAAGAATTAAGTTCCTCATTAGAAAAAGCTTGAAGTAGATTTATTTTTATGAGTTCTGCTAAAGTCTTAGTCTCCATTTTTCGCATAACATTTGCACGGTGGACTTCTACCGTGGAAATAGATATATCAAGTTCATGAGCTATTTGTTTGTTTAATTTTCCTTCGATGACTAAATCCATAACCTGTCGTTCACGTTTAGTTAAGCGATCCAGGCGCTCATAGAAATTAGATTGGGATTGGATAGAATTAGTGTGAATTTTCTTAAGACATTTTTGAGTAATTTCCAGCAAATGTTGGTGATTTACCGGCTTAAGAATGAAATCAGTAGCTCCTGCTTTCATAGCTCGCACAGCCATTGGAATATCACCGTATCCAGTAATCATGATCACTGATAATTGATTTCTTAAAGAATTAATATGTTCCAGTAACTCGAGCCCACTCATAATTGGCATACGCACATCGATAATTAAACATCCTTTTTGAGTACCATCATAACTATCAAGAAAAGCTTTAGCATTTTCATAAGTTTTTACCGGGATATTCACTGATTCAAATAGCCAACGAAATGACCGGCAAATTTCAGGATCATCATCCACCACAAAAACAGCTGCATTAGCAAAACCCATATCGATTCCCTTGGTAAAATAATACTAAAATAATTAGACAGCATTTATTGCTGTCCCCAATATAAACGGTTAATTTTTCTTAATTAAAGCAATTCCTTCATTACAAAAGAATTTTTCAACAACTTTAACAGCTTTTCCATCCATTTTCGTGAATTTTTAGTTTATTAGGGTTTACCACAACGCCTTCCAAGGTAAAAACTAACTAGTCATATTACAATAAAATTTTGAATAATATCGAACGCTTAATCTAGCATAAAGAAAGCCAATATCCAATTTCACTCGGGAGATTCTATTAATGGATAGAAAAATAGCAGTTGTTACAGGAGGTACAGGAGGAATAGGTACCGCAATTTGTCGTCGTCTCGCAACGAATTATAAAGTTGTTGCATGTTACTTTAAAAATGGTAAACATGACGAAGTATTGCAATGGCAAACTTCACAAAAAAAAGCAGGTTATGATATTGAAATTCTTTTTGCAAATCTCATCAATTTTTCTGATTGTGAAACACTCACTAATTCAATTATGGAGCGCTTTGGTCGCATTGACATCCTGATAAATAACGCAGGAGCCACATGCGATGTTAGCTTAAAAAAAATGGAACCTCACCATTGGCAACAAATAATTGATGCTAATTTAACTAGCACTTTCAATATTACACGTAACGTTCTGCCCTTCATGATTGAGAAAAACTATGGACGTATTGTGTGCATTTCATCAATTAATGGTCGAAAAGGACAATTAGGTCAGTGCAATTATGCGGCAACAAAATCTGCTTTATTTGGATTCTCGAAAAGCTTGGCTCTGGAAGTTGCAAATAAAGGAATCACCGTAAATACCATTTCCCCTGGTTATATAGAAACATCCATGGTAACTACCTTGAAAAAAGACATCCTTGATAAGATCACAAGCAGTATTCCTGTAGGACGACTGGGTAAACCCGAAGAGGTTGCCAATGCAGTTTCATTTTTAGTCGGTGAAGAAGCAGGATTTATTACAGGATCAAATATAGATATCAATGGCGGTCAATACATGAGTGCTTAATTGGATTTAGCATTCTAGCCAAATCGCATTCATGTAATCATGTGATTTGGCTGAATGAATAGAAGATATTTTTATTTCAAACATAAAATTCATGGACAATACAGATAATTCTCAATCATCTTCACTCACTTCTTAAAAACCAAGATAAAATAGTGCCTTTTTCTTTCTTTGTGTAATAAGATGGAAATAAGTAAGCATTTTTTACTCAAAAATGACTTAAATATGCAACTAAAAAACAACAACGACATGTATTGAGTTTTTTTGGGGAGATGAATCATGCCAAAGCTTCATCCTAATATTGAGCTTGTAGAGGTAAAAAAAGAAGAGCTGCCAGAGAAAATTGCATCCTCTTTATCAAAGGGAATCACAGAAAAAAGAATATTATGCGATCGATTTGGTGCTTATTACCTGATTAAAAAACCGGACCCTCTAACGGTAGAGGACGTATTTAAAGGATACCTTTCTAAAGAGGAGCTGAAAAGTCCCTCATTTGACACTATGGAGCATATTTTCTCAATTAAACTTGAAAGTGCTTTTCTTGAAGTTTTAATTCCCCGTATGGCAAAAAAAATGTTTGAGGGCATTTTAGTTGTCCCTGAAAACTATCTTCATGTTGATAAGGATAAATCAATTGGCGTCATTTCCAAATTCATAAACAGTTTTTCCGAATTTTTAGCAAAAAAAGAAGCAGTCAAAACAGAACCTTTATTTGAACGAGAGTATTTACCCAAGCGTGCTCATTTATCCCTCACATTAGAAGAAGCAAAAATCCTCGGGCAATTGTATGCCGTAGCTTTAGTTTTTAATTTATGGGATTTATTAAATTCCAAATTACTCAACTCAGGCTATTGCATGATTCATAATGCTGTAAAACGAGCTGCTATTGTTGATTTTGGTTGTGCAGGTATTCTGAGTTACAAAGGACGGCATGCAGATACTCTAGCATTGGATGATCCTGATTTTTCCCCAGCTAAAAAAATAAGTTACTCATTTTTTGGACAGGATTATCGTAATCATTACCGCCATGGCTTTGCTCTCCCCTTTGATAAATTAGTCGCACCTCTTCTTCCTCATACGGTAATTTCTGATTTATTCAACATGTCCGAAAAAGATCCAATTAGTCTCTCTATGCTTGAAGGGTTTTGTGAGGCAATTACCACAGCTGAGAAAAATATGTCTCAAAATCCTCATTTATTGGAAGAAGAATTAATACAATCGTATAACGCAATCACCTTAGATTCTTCATTACACGCTGATGAGTTGAAATCCCATTTAAATGCCGAGTTTTATGGCAAACCAGAAAAAAACTCACATTCCTTGGTGGCTCTTCTTCAACAACGTCTTGTCAGTGCCAAAATGCTTATTTATCAATTTAAAGCAGGAAAACCGGCAACGGTGATTCAAGAAGAAATAAGAGACTGTTATTATTATTCTCAATGTTGGGGAAACACAAAATGAGAGGATTTGCTATTTTATAATTTTGTGTATATTACTTTAGTATCGTGATGCACCATTCCAGTTGACATCATCCTAAAATACGAGGCTCGTAAATGTTTAATCCTCTTGATAATCGCTATCTTTACAATATCTATGATTTTAATATGCGGTTGCTGCAACCTTACTCAGATTATTTTGACAATATGGCAAAACGCTTTCGCAGAATTTCTGACAATATTAATTTACCTGTCCGCATTCCTTATATGTCAGATGATGAGCAAAGCGGATTGAAAAAAATATTGGAAGCAACTTCGAGCCATTTTCGTAGGTTATCTGGATATTCCTATATATTTCATATGGTTACCAATGTATATGATAAACCAAAATTTGATATTAACGAAGTCAAAATCCAAGATGAATATTATGATATTCAAGAAGAACTTATCGACAAAAAAAGTTTTTGCAACCTAGTTCGTTTTAAAAAAGTAAATGGCGGGCAGTTGAATTTACCAAAACTGCTTGTAGTTGCACCCATGTCGGGCCATTATGCAACCTTATTACGTGATACTGTGAGAAATTTACTTCCTTTGTACGATGTTTATATTACGGATTGGAAAAATGCACGCGATGTCCCCTTAATTGAAGGGTCATTTGATTTGGATGAATTCATTGAGTACATCATTTCTTATTTAAATTTGCTTGCACCCAATTTGAATGTCATGGCGGTTTGCCAGCCAACTGTTCCTGTTTTAGCTGCAGTTGCGCTTATGTCCACCAATAATTCGCCCAACCTGCCTCGAACAGCGATATTGCTTGGAGGACCAATTGATACAAATCAATCCCCTACATCAGTAAATGAGTTAGTGACTTCCAGAGGAGATGACTGGTTTCAACAAAATGTTATCTCGATTGTACCCTCACGTTTTCCTGGTGCGATGCGGCTTGTTTATCCGGGATTTATGCAACTTGCAGGTTTTATGAGTATGAATTTTCAACGCCATATAGAATCATTGCAAAAAGCAGTTGATCGCTACGCGGACAATGAAAAAGAAGCAGCCTTCAAGATAATCAAATTCTACCTTGAATATTTTTCAACCATGGATCTGACGGCTGAATTTTACATGCAAACAATAAATACTGTATTCCAAGAAAAGCTGTTAACAACCGGCCGGTACAAATCGCGTGGACATAACGTCCGCTTACAGGATATTCAGAATACGTCGATTTTGGCAATTGAAGGTGAGCATGATGACATCACGGGAGTAGGACAAACAAAATCTGTACTGGGTTTATGTAAAAATTTACCTGACTCCATGAAAAAATATTTCCTTGCAGAAGGAGTAGGTCATTATGGATTGTTCAACGGCAAGAAATTCCGCAATATTATTATTCCCGAAATTCATGCTTTTACTAAGGCGCATATTGACTAGATTTTTCGTATCTGTCATCCCGCACAGACGGGGATCCATTTCTATATTGGCAATGTGCTCAATATTGGATGGATCCACCCATTGAATTTCCAACAAAATGGGCTTGCTGAATATTAAGGATGGAACATAAAACAACCACATCATCCGCCATTTGTTCTATAGAATATGGTACATTTAGAGAATGAATAGGTAAAAGGACAACCGATGAATCATATTCTTATTGTTTATGCACAGAGAATTGAAGAATACAAAAAGCATTTTATTCGTATGCTGGAGGATTTTTTAACACAAAAAAGTTATGAGTTCACTACATGCACTTCATTAAAGGAAGCCTATGACGTGAGCAGCTTAAATCCACGAATTGTCACAATTCTTTATGATTGGGATGATTTTGGATTTGATGATTTACATCATTTTTCCAATCATAATAAATTATTGCCTGTTTTTGCCATGACGAATAAGCATGCCTCGATTGACATTAATCTTAATGACTTTGATCTCAACCTGGATTTTTTGCAATATGATGCCAATTTGGCCCACGATGATTTTAAACGCATCGTGCTTGCCATAGAAAAATACCAGCGAGCAATTTTGCCTCCTTTTACCAAAGCACTCATGCATTATGTTCGTGAGTTAAATTATGCTTTTTGTACCCCTGGACATTTAGGAGGAACAGCATTTCAAAAAAATCCAACCAGTGCTGCATTTTATGACTTTTTTGGTAAAAATATTTTTTGCGCCGATCTTTCAGTTTCAATTGAAGAGCTTGGAAGTTTACTTGAGCACTCAGGCCCTCAACGCGAAGCAGAAGAATTTATAGCGAATGTATTTAAAAGCGATCGTTCTTTAATCGTAACCAATGGCACATCAACATCAAATAAAATAGTAGGGATGTACTCGGCAACTTCTGGCGACACGGTACTTGTTGATCGTAACTGTCATAAATCAATCGCACAATTTTTAATGATGGTTGATGTGATTCCCATTTATTTAAAACCTACGCGAAATACACATGGAATTCTTGGCGGAATCCCTAAATCGGAATATACAGAAAAAGCAATCAAAAACAAAATTAGTGAACACCCTCAGGCAACTGCCTGGCCTACTTATGCAGTCATTACGAACTCAACCTACGATGGCATACTTTATAAAGTTGAAAACCTTCAAAATGAGCTCAAAGTAAAACATTTGCATTTTGATAGTGCCTGGGTTCCGTATACCAATTTTCACCCTATTTACGCTGAAAAATTTGGACTTAGCCTGACTCCCCTAAAAGATCAAGTGATTTTTGAAACCCAATCAACTCATAAATTATTGGCAGCGTTCAGTCAATCATCCATGATCCATATTAAAGGTAATTTCGACGAAAATATTCTTAATATCAATTATATGATGCATATGAGCACCTCTCCTTTTTATCCTCTTGTTTCCAGTTGTGAAGTCTCTGCTGCGATGATGGCTAGTAATCATGGTTATGATTTAATTAACGAAGCGATTGAATTAGCTTTGGATTTTCGAACAGAAATAAAACGTCTAAAAAAGCAAAGTTGTGATTGGTATTTTGATGTGTGGCAACCTGCCTCAGAAAAAAAATTGTCCTGTTTCCCCTTAAAACCCAATGAAAAATGGCATGGTTTTCACAATGTAGATGACGATCATTTATTTTTGGATCCGGTCAAAGTGACCATTCTTTTACCAGGAATTCAAAACGATAAATTAGAGGAATGGGGCATCCCTGCAACGATTGTGGAAAAATTTCTTGCATCTCATGGGATCATTGTTGAAAAGACAGGCCCGTATTCGATGTTGTTTTTATTTAGTTCTGGAATTACTCGAGCCAAATCCATGGCCTTATTAGCAGCCTTAAATAAGTTTAAACAATTTTATGATGACAATGCACCAATTAAAGTCATACTCCCCCAGCTTTATCAAGAACATCCTGAGTTTTATGAAAAAATGTCCATTCAAACCTTAGCTAAAACCATCCATGGGTTAATGCAAAAACATAATTTACCTCAAGTGATGTATCATGCTTTTGATGCACTGCCAAATAGTGCCATGACGCCCCATCAGGCATATCAAAAACTCATTCGACAAGAAACACAACTGGTTCCTTTGGCACAACTTAAAGGTGAAATTTCTGCTGCAGTGATCCTGCCCTACCCACCTGGTATTCCCTTAATTATGCCTGGGGAACAAATTACAGATAATTGCGAATTGATTCTTGATTTCTTATTGATGCTGGACGATATAGGCGCAGAACTCCCAGGTTTTGCAACTGAAATTCATGGTGTTATTTCTGGAGAAGATGGAAAAAGTTATGTGCAAATAATCAAAAAAACCTAGAGTTTGCTCTATTGCATAGAGAATGCATAAAGCTTAAGAAATAAAACATCAAAAAGATACGATTTTTGTATCTTTTGTTCTACTATTATTAAACGCCAATTATCCCCGTATACAAATTTAGAATAATGGGATTTATGAATCACTTTGTATCATACGGGATCGATGAACATTAATGCCTAAAAAACTATATATACTACTTATACTGTTTATTGGTACTTACTTTCTTCTTTTACAGTCTCTTGCTGCCTGGCCTTTTATTATTGATGATGTTTATATTCCTTTACGTTATGCCAAACATTGGATGAGCGGAAATGGATTGCTATGGAATCTTAGTGAAGCACCAGTTGAAGGATATTCCAGTTTTAGTTTTCTTCTCCTTTCTTCTGCGGGCATGGCTTTAAATTTAAATCCTATTCTTTTATTAAAAGTGGCAGGTTTTTGGGGATTGGTATTTACAACCTGGGCAGTATATTGTTTGTCCAGATTATTATGCTCAATCTGGTTTGCATTTATTCCTTGCCTTTGGCTATTAGTGTATAGGGGACAAATTTTCTGGGCGGTGAGCGGCATGGAGACAGCAGTTTACCAAGCATTTATTTGCTTTGCCTTGTTTTTTTTATTACGAGGAATAGGTTATAACCCATTCCCCGCGAAACGCATGCATTCAAAGCCCTTGTCCTTAACGTTTGCAGGGATATTTTTTGCGTTAGCAGCATTCACACGTCCTGAAGCCCCTATACTCGTTTTACTATTTTATGCGTTAGCACTTTGGGATCGTCCAACTTTTTCTGCAACATATTACTGGCCCCTTTTTTCAAGTGGGCTAGTATTCGCCGGGATTTTTTTGCCCTATTTTCTCTGGAGATGGCATTACTTTGGGCGGTTATTTCCCAACCCCATTTATTGTAAAGGGTTCAGCAATGAGTTTATCTTTAAATTGGATTGGTCCTATTTACGTTTTGCCTGGCCTTTTATATTACTTGCTGCTGTGGCGAGTTATAAATCAAAAGATAAGCGGCCTTACTTTTTTTGGTTACCGACACTTCTTTACTTGTTGCTCTTAGGGAAAGCTGAACCCTTTTCAGCATACTTCAACCGTTTATTTCTGCCTGCTTTTGCGTTAATTCTTCCTCTTTCTTTACGGGGATTAATGCGTTTTCTTGACAAGTATTTACCTGAAAGGAATGAAGTTTATGCATTTACTTTATATATCATTGCAGGAAATATCGCATTTTTCTTCATCCCAGCAATGAATCTGAAAGCGTATCGTACTTTTACTATCAATCTCCAGCAAGGGGAAACATTAAGAGAAAGTGTTGTGGATTGGCTAGATCGTTATGTACCACAAGGATCTTGGGTCTCGTTGGGTGATGTTGGTCTCATTGGTTACCGAAGTAATTTGAATTTTTTAGATTCGTATTGCCTGAATAATAAAGCGATGAGCTGGCGTCAAGATATATATAAGTGGCAATGTGCAGAAGTGATGAAATTTAAGCCTGAGGTAATTATTCTCCAGTCCACGCTCGACAAAAAGGGGCAGTTAACTTACCAACCTACAGATGCATGTTTGCGAGAAAAACTTAAAACCAATCCTTGGTACCATTACAACATCAGTTTAGAATTTTGTTTTAATATAGATTGCTCTCGTTATGCAATATTTTCAAGAAATAACAATAGATAACCTTATTATTTCCTGCCTGGATAGATTACATACGTAGATAATAAGGCGCTCATTTTGACCATTTTATGATATAATTTTATTGTCTTTTATCTATTTCTCAGAGAGCAGATTAAAAATCCTAAATTGATTTATAAAATTTATTACTGATAACCTATTTATTATGCGCTATAAAATTACTGAACAATTTGCACGAGGTGAAGAAAAAGTCATTGCCGAATTTAGCGAATTAAATGACACACGCATCTTTCTTGCGCAAAAATCAGCAAACGCAGACTTGGAAAAACAAAAAATTATTTTCAGACTGTATGATGACTCTGATTTACTACATGAAATAAATAGGGAAAATATCTCTGTTGCCTATGCAAAATATGCAGAAGGCAATGGAGACATTAATCTTATTCAATTTCCATACCATACGATGATTAAAACACAAAAAGCTTTGGAAAAAAGAAGGATTGCAAACTTTAATGATAAAAATGATGCCAATTTATTCATAATTAGCAAATGCGAATCAGATGAATCCATCCAGGACAATGATCTCTTTTTCTTATTTAAAGAACACACTCTAATTGATACCTTAAGCAGAATTATCAACGCCCATAGAGAAAAAGAAGCAACACGCATTGCCAGAAATGAAAAAGGAGCAAAATTTCATCCAACACCAATGCCAAGACGTCCAATACCACCTGGACTTCTAAATGATTGCTGGATTGAAGAAGATGATAATGATAATTAGTAAAGGCACAGGGCAGAACAGTGAACTGGCCAAATAGGAACCAATCTTTCTTAAACTCTTGGGCAAATTGCCTCATCGCGAAATTCACTTACAAAACGCTCCAACATTTCCTTAATTTCGGATTGAATTTCTTCTTTAGCTTCGGAGTCTATATTTTTAATAAATTGCTCCGGATGATTTAAAAGAATATTTAAGGTTGCGATTTCTGCAGGAAAGGAATTATTGGCATGTCCATCAATAAGAAGATTAATCACATTAATTATATTAGGATCTTTTTGTTTTCTTAGACGATTCAGTATCGTTTGAGCATGGACTTTAAATGTATTGACTTCTTTAAAAAATTTATAATGTTCGCGCATAATCTATTTAGTTAATTAAATTCTTGCCACAAATAACAAAAAGTTGCAGTATTGTATAATAGTATATAATTTTATTCTATTTTCATGCGAAGCAAATCCGCTTTTTTCACTTTTTCTCATTATGAAATCTTATCAATAGATGACTTTGACTCTATTTTCCGCGATCTCGTATTATCGGCCTATAAGAAACGCTATAAAAGTGTGGCAGATGCTCGACTTTATTTGGCTATATCCGGAATAGACTTGGAATCTACAGTCAAAATTCTTTTGGCCATGGAACAAAATGGATTACTCAATACCTCTATAGCTAATTCCATTTTTTCACCGGTTGGATGTGGTGATATTGCAAATACGTTTTGTAAAATGATAACGGGGGATGAAATGATTTCTTCCGGGAAAGAAACGTGCTCCCTTGTACATCTTAGTGAAGAACTAGAAAAAGACTTGCCTAAAATTGTTCGTATCGACATACCAGGACATTCCTACGTCATGCTTGCTTGTGAAAAAACATCCCAAGGGGTTTTAGGATACATTTATCAATCAAATGTAGCTTATGGCATGGAGGACAATTCTTTTTCTCTTGCAGCATGGCTCATGGATTCCAAATCATGTAAAACAAATCTTTCAAAACATATGCAAAAACTGGCTCTATTGATAAATCCTGCCGTTCCCAGTTTCGATAAAGCAAACATCTATCTTGAATTATATTCCGCCAAACCCATAGTTAAGGTGGAAGTCCCTGCAAACATGCACGAAATTATTTCATATATTGATGAGAATATTTTTTTCAGATATAAAATCAAAACAATTCGTGCTAAAGACATGTTACTTATTTCAGAACGAATAAAGAGCATGACCATTCAAAATCCGGCAGAACTGCAGCAGTCTTTGGATACCTATATTGCCAAAATGAAACAAGAACTGGAGGATTTTGCTGAATTAACATCTCAACCTGCCACACAGCCCGTACAACAATCTTATCGACAATGAGTTGAGTCTATTTTTCAATACTGATCGATTATGTTACAATGTGGGCAACAATAGATTGGAATTAACCCGTGTTTTCCTCAATATCTCCAAAGAATCATCAATGGATAGCCAGTCTTTATTTTTTTCAAAGTATACCCTATGTGGTAGTCACTTTGATTGCAACTATTATGTATCAACAATATGGAATGACCAATACTCAGGCTGCTTTTTTAACCAGCCTCTTCATGCTGCCTTGGACAATTAAGCCTCTATTCGCTCCTTTTCTGGAAAATCTTGCTACGAAAAAAAAATTAACTCTTTATGCTCAAGCAACAGTGACCTTGCTTTTTATCATATTGGCATTTTGTGTCGAAAATCCCAACTTTCTTATGGTCAGCTCATTAAGTTTCGCTGCACTTGCCTTTGTTTCTTCACTTCATGATATTGTCTCTGATGGTATTTATTTAATTAATTTAAATAGCGAAGAACAAAAAAAATATGTCGCTTTTCGAAGCTTCTTTTATCAAATGGGGCGGTTAGTCATTAAAGGAGGATTGTTAGCCTTTATTGGCAACTTAGCCTTGCATTATCAACTTAAGGTATGGCAAATATTTTTTTTCAGCTTGTTTGTGATAGGATTTTTACTCACCTTGTATCATAAAACCGGAATCCCGGAAAAGCAGACAAAACAAGAGTTAATTAATCTGAATTATCGCCAAATATTTAAAACACTTCTGTTTAATACTTCAATCTATCCGATCTTATTCTTCATTTTTTTATACAATTTTTCCGAAGCGCAAATGCAAAAAATTATTCCTTTATTTTTGCTCGACAAAGATGGATTAGGTCTTAATTTATATCAGGTAGGACAACTATATGGAATTTCTGGAAGTATATTCTTGATGCTGGGTATTTTTGTATCAGGATGGCTTATTACACATTTTCTACTTGAAAAATGCCTAAAAAACATGACTTTTTTCTTGCTTCTAGGTCATTTACTTTACCTTTTATTCCCCTTTTTTCATACGAATCATCCACTACTTTATCTTGTCGTTTTATTGAATCAATTTTCTGTAGGGTTGGCCAATGGGACTTATATGGGATATCTCTTGAAGGTTGCCAATAAAAGTGGTTATCCGATGTCAATGTATACCGTCTGTACTTCCATCATGGCTTTAAGTTATGTACTTTTTGGTGCATTAAGTGGCTGGCTAGAACAGCAATTGGGATATTCTGGTTTTTTTCTTTATATTTTTGCAGCAAATACAACACTAGTCATTATAACCTGCAGAGTGATGAATAAGTATGATTGATTTCCTCGTGACGTTAGAAAATGAATTAGTACAAGCATCCTCGCTGACTGCTTGTGATCACGCCTTGAGTTGTTATTTAAACAAAAAAGGCATTACCACATTTTCATTCACTTATTATGCCTATCATCCAAATTCAGCCAATCGCTTAAAATATGATATGTGTTCTGCCAATTTCAAATCCTGGCATCAACATTACCTTACTGAACAATACCATAACATCGACAGTACACTAAATTTTGTTTACAACAATCATCTGCCGATTTATTGGAATTTAAAACAGCAATTGGCACAAGCAACCACTGAGTCAGAGCGTAAAATGCGCAAAGATTCTATAGAGTTTGGTGCGGAATCAGGTTTATCAATTCCTATTCACGGTCCGCATAATAATTTTGCAATTTTGTTATTAGTACAAATGCAACATCAACAATGCAATTTACAAGATAGTTGTGCCCAATATGAATTCTTTGTTGCAGCACATCACTATTATCACTACATCCAAACTCATCTTTTAGATCAGGTCAGTGAAAAAGAAGCATTTCATTTAACCCAACGAGAAATCCAATGCTTATTGTTGATTGCGGAACAACACTCAGTCAAAGAGATGTCACAACGGCTCGAAATCAGTGAGCGAACTATCAATTTTCATATTCAAAAAATCAATAAAAAATTAGGTACCAAAAATAAATATCAATCTTTGGCTAAGGCATTGGAATATCAATTATTAACCTTATAACCCCTGTCATAAATAACAGTGGCTACTCACCAATTACAAGCATTAAAATCCAACCACTTGTATATTGGAGAATCATAATGACTTTTTTAAAGAAATTTATGCGATTAACCATGCTTGCTGCTTCTCTTATTCCTGCAGTAGCTAATGCAACATTAACCTTATATACCACCAATTGGTCTATGTATGGTCAAAATCCTTATGAATATGATGGCGCTTATAAAAATGGTCGGCCTTATGGACAATTGGCTTATGTTTCCAATCCAGAAATGGTTGCCCAATTTAATAAGGCTGATGTCATTGTCTGGAGCTTTTTACAAGTATGGAATAGCAAAGATCCCAATCAGGCACAGTACCAAATCCCTTCCAGTTGGGATGGTTTAATGCACTTTGCCGATCTCTGGGGTGAGTTACCTTTAGAGGGCTCCTGGATATCACCCTTACCTCCAGAGACTAAAGATTTCCTTGATTTTTGTGCTGCAAATCAAGGCGCATGTACTTCCGTACAAATGAATGGCAACACCGGTCAAAAGGAATTATTTAATTACACCGATCAAAAAGGTGTAGGGCAACTCAATAGTTTTGGTGCTTTTATTCATTCCAAAAAATATACCGCAAAACGTATCATTGCCATTGGCGGAGCGAATACGGTAGATAATAAAGGAATCAGTACAGCCACATTTGCCGCGATCTTTGCCAATCAAGATAAATTCCTAAATCAATTTAAATCCTGGATGAATCATTTTAAAAATTTAAAGGGAATTGATTATGATTTTGAGCCTCCCATTGATCTGCAAACCGGCGGCCAATTACCTCCCGATGTAAACACCTTGGCAGATTACAAACATCTTTTTGATTTAGTTAAAGCCAGTCGACACACTTTGGGAAAAGATACATATATTTCTGTAACCATTACTGTGAATAAGGATTATTTGGAAAAAATCAACCAATCAGTTGATGGCGGCTGGTTTAAACAAATTGCAAATTACGCAGACAGTATCAATTTAATGACCTATGATTTACATGGCCCGTGGTCACAAAGCGGTGATCCCTATACCGCAGTTCATGCTTATTTAAAACAACCTGATACCAGCCGTAAAGATGAGTTTGCGATTAACTATGCAACCGACTCCATTACAGAACAGGTTCTTGCATACGGAATGCCCAAAGAAAAATTACAAGTGGGTTTAGCTGCCTATGGACGAGGCTTTTCTGGAGTGGAAACTGGTGAATATCCCGCCCTTCCTGGCTTTGAACAACCTTGGTCTGGTGCCAGCCATTTTGCTGCTGAATATTCAATACAGGATGGTCTCTTACCTTATAAAGCCGTAAATAAATTAGTAAATCAACTTAATTATAAGATTTATCACGTGAATGCTTTGGATGAAAATAATAATTCGTTCATTATCGGTTCTTATCTCTACAATGCAATAGCGAAACAATTTGTTGGCTACCAATCTCCAGAGGTAGTTAAAGCAGTATGCAGATTTATCAAGGACAAGCAACTTAAAGGCGCTATTATGTGGAGTGCTGATACCGATTTACCAGTTTCTAATCCAAATAGTCTAGTTGCTGCTTATAAAAGTCTCTGTAACTAATATTCTATAGCACTGCCGCAGCAGAACCAGAGAAATATCACGCATATTATCTCAACCGGGTTTCGCTGCGCTGCACCTAGGTTACAAGCCAATTTTGTACGTATTTAAGCCAGTTAAATAATCAGTTTGCACTATACTATATATATGGGAACAGAAATCGGAGGTATAGAATATGAATTCACCTATAGAGGACGATCCCTATGAAGCCGTAGTTAAAATAGATGAAATAGTTATTTCCAAAATAACTGGAAAAAACATCGATGCCTTGAAAATACATTTGAGCGATAAATGTGATTTAGAACATTCAGGAGCTGCAGGAGAAATTATTGAGCTTGCTACAGGTAAAATCATATACCGATGTTATAAACAAACCATAATAGACAAATAAATCTCTGTAATTCTTCGTAACTCCTCTCCATATTTGTTGCTTTTATTCTTTCAACTTACTATAAATAACCAGATCATTTATAATAAATTTACTTAATCAGAGGAATTGAACATACAAAATTTATGCGACTTTCGCAAAGTAACTCATTATTCATTTGCGAATGCAACTACGCGTTAAAAAAACTACGCATAATCGCATTGGACTATAATTAGACTACAATTTCGGGTAGCAAGGAGCCGCCATGAAAATTTATCTCGTTCAGCATGGAGAAAATTTAGGAAAAGAAACTGACCCCCAACAATCTCTTAGTAAAAAAGGAATAACTGACGTTGAGAATTTAGGTCATTTTCTTGCTGAGAAAAAAATAGAAATTAATCGTATGCTCCACAGCAGTAAATATAGAGCCGAGCAAACTGCGGAAATATTGGCTTCCAATTTATCTTCAAAGAAGATTGAATTTCGTCAAGGATTGGAACCTCTAGATCCCGTGAGCCCGATCGCAGATGAAATAAACCAGCAACAACACGACATCATGCTCGTAGGGCACATGCCTTTTATGGGTAAACTAATTGGTAAGCTCGTTTTACTCAATGAAGACAGTTCCATTGTTGCCTTTGTTCCTGGAACTGCCGCTTGTCTTGAGCGAACGGATGAAGGAAAATGGCTTATCAATTGGATTAGGCGCCCTTAGTCTAAAAACTTTTGCTGACAATTATATATTGAGCAAAATAAGTATTACATACTCCTAATTTAAGTTTCAAATTCCAACCCACAGATTAACGCATTTGCATACATGTTGCCTGTGCTCAATGGATCGATTACTTGATCATTGATAGAGCTGAAATGGCCTTTTCCTAAATAGAAAAAGCGATAACCACATTCCAAAGGCACACCACCACGAATAA
The DNA here is from genome assembly GCF_001648595.1 of Legionella bozemanae. GTDB lineage: Bacteria > Pseudomonadota > Gammaproteobacteria > Legionellales > Legionellaceae > Legionella > Legionella bozemanae. The sequence continues at coordinate 24,182 of NZ_LBAW01000004.1, forward strand.
CCCGATTCAATTTGACATGAATTCCTGCGGTAGCGCTAAATTGTGCCGCATTATCCCTGGAGTAAATCATGTCAGGCAGAGTCTGACCGTCCAGTGAATTCTCTTTAAAATTATGAGCATTGATAACATTAGGACCGGCACCTACATCAATAATAAATCCATAATCTGGATTTTTTGTATTCAGTGCAGCACGAGCCATTACGTAAATAGGGAACTGCTCTAAATTATAATGGTATGATAAATTTTGGAATAAGCCTTCTTGAATTACATAACCATCTACCGAAGTTTTGGCGAGATAATAAGCATTTAGTCCATAAGACATATCAAATAATTTAGTATGGTGACCATCTACAAAATAAGCCAGGCCAACTAAATAATTTTCATCAGTGTGATTCGTTACGGTAAAATCATCACCAATCAACCCGTTAATATTAATGTGCTGCGCTTGACCTTGATGCAGCCAATGACCGCCCGCCTGAATCAGTGCATAGCCATTTCTATGTACAGGGGGATGTGTCTGAACGTGACCAGCCGAACTTGCTGTTGACGAATATAATCCCAGCAACAATAAAGTGTAGTAAATTTCTTTTTGATTAAAAAACATCATTCTTCCTATCGATCATTTAGCCAAAGGTATTTTTAGTTGTTTCTCTGATTCCAGCCTCTATCCTTAATTTTTTTAATCTACCAACCTCCATTAAGAATTACAACATACTCCCTTATTAACAAGAATAAACACAATAGCTGTAAAGATATATAATATCAATTATTGCAAGCAAAGCTAATGTATTATTAAATAAACAATTTTACTGGCAAGGAAGTCCCATCTATGTACAAACAAATTATGGTAGCAGTGGATGATACTAAAGCATCCATTTTAGCATTGAAAGAAGCAATTAAAATCGCAAAAAACCAAAACTCCAAGATATGTGTGATTCATATAATTGATACACTATATGAAGGTGATGTCGATCGAGAGGCATTTGTTGAGCTCACCAGAAAACAAGGGCAAGAAGTTTTAGACTCAATGAGAAAAATACTCAGTCGCTCAAAAGTAGCATTTGAAATGAAACTCACCGAACTCACCCCTTCTAAAGCACAAATTGCCGAAAAACTTGTTGATGAAGCAGCCGGATTTTCTGCTGACTTAATTGTTATAGGTACTCATGGTCGTCGAGGAATCCATCATATACTCACTGGTAGTGTTGCAGAGGAAGTCATACGTATATCCAAAACTCCAGTATTGCTGATTAGGCATTAAGATTAGAAAATTAATTTATTAAGTTAGAGCCGTTCCATCATACAATTGATACAATAATTGTGCATAGAGAGAAATGATTCTTTTCCATTGATTTGATAAATAATTTTTTGCTTTTATATAATTTAAATTAGTTCTCCTCAAAAAAAATTTTAATAATCACTTCATTAATCCTTAATAATCCTGTGCTATAAATTATTAGCTCATTAATTACACATATTGGTACGAATATGCCAGGATTATACTCAAAACAACGAATAAATTTCGACACACTGGCTGATACAGATTTGTCACGATATGAGTATTATCGTACTTTGCGTAGTGCCATTGGCTTATCGGCTACCAGCTATTCACAACAACAAACCACTGATGGTGTAATTTACCAATGGGATAATATTGCTCCAGAAATTGCTCTTGTTATTCTTCAAGAAGCTAAAAAACAAAAAATTAATATTCAAGATGAAGTGATTCTCAACATAGGACATGAGGCCTTCCATAAGGAACGCTTAAAAAAAGCAATAGAGAAATTGCAGAGCAATCCACGCTATGCCTTGTTTGTACAAAAACTGGCATTACATATTACCGCTAAAAAATCAAACGAACTGACCCTGGAAAATTTAGCGTCAGCGGGGATTTTTTCACTGGAACAATTTGATGAAGTATTCAGTCAATTTTTGTATGTACAGAAAAAATTAACCAAGAGTTTCCCTAATTTCGACAAGATAACAGAAGAAGATGATTATTATCAATTCATTGCTTTTATGGCCAATGAACCATTATATGAATCATTTCTCCGGTCATTTACCCATTATCTTGCCTCTGAGTTTAATAAAGGAAGAATAAAAGGTACCCATATAGAAGCGCCTAAAGAAATTGACAATCACTCACTATTAAAATTTTTCCAAGCAATTAGCTATGATTTAAGCTTACAACCACCTAAATCAAGACCACTACCAACAAATACCTTATATATCACATTACTCGATGGCAAATTACACTATACGGTCGTTGACCTAAATGGCGCTGAAATTACCGCAACAATTAATTTCAGCGAATGCAATTTTATTGTAGATGAAAAAACTACTGAAGAAGAATTAAGAAGTCACTTACCCGAGCTTTTGAAAATCACGTCTCAAAGAGGCCATACTGGGGATATTGCACGGAATAATACTGAAACATTAAGAGATAAAGGAATCGCTTTTTTGGAGAGTGATATTGGTACAAGCTTATTTTTATCTCATTTGCCGGCAATCGACCTAGTTAAGGATGAAGGGTATCAATTTACTCTTTATCAGTGGCTAAATCAGGGAAATTTGGAGCGCTTAAAAGATCTCTTGGTTGCTGGAGCATGTCAGCGCTATAACCAAACGCTGGATACTTGGATAAAACAAATAAAAGAACCCGCAGAAATAAATGAAGAATGTGAAAAAGAAATTGATTCAGTTGCTGAATTAATGAAGGAAATCACTGCACTAATCGCTAGCATTGATGATAATCCAAACGCAAAAGATGCAGAACTGGATGAGAAAATAACTCAGTTGATCATTCATTTAAAGGAAATTAAAAAATTTTACAGCAACACTCCACTTTTAAAGCCTGGGGATCAGTTTCCTTCAACAGCAGGTAATTTTGAAAATTTTATCAAAAAAATCCTGTTTCTTACATGCGATGATAAGGTAACTCAATATGTCCCAGACAATCAGGATACAGATAAAATTTGGAAATTGAATTTAGTAAATTTGGTTAATGGATTGGTAAGTGATAGAAATTTTGTTACAGCTCGTGATACAAAAGACAAGAAAGGACAATCTTTTTTAATAGATGAATCAGGTCTTGTTTTACCTCCTCCGCTCGTTTTTAGAGAACAGCTCAAAAGAAAACTTACAACATATCTTAAAAATGATGTGCATCATTATCATACAGTACAAAGTTATCAAAATGATAACTTGAATATGACTCAAGCACCCGTTGTTTTTAGAGGAGCGCACCTAACTGACTCATTAGAAGAGACCGTATTTTTTGCCAAGAAAATGACCAGGACTGGGGAATACTCTGCTGACGGTCATTTATTGTCTGGACAAGAAAATAATGTTAAAAAACATGAAATTCGCTCCGGAGCAGCCGCTACTTTGGCCACTACAGGGATGGGTGGAACACGTTCAGTTACAGATAAATTTGATATAGCCCTCAAATTTGGTGGTATGAAAGATGTAAAAATTCTCTACATCGTTCGTGGAAAAGAATCATTTCATTCTCAACCTTTTGCAGAAATTGTAGGTAAGTCGAATTTAGGTGAAATTGCTTATACGCATGTTAATCCTCATGATTATGTCATGACAATTCTCTATAACCGAGATAATGAAATACTTGATGTTATTCCTGGAAATTTAAATGGAGAAATTCAAGGCATAAGCGAATTTACCAAAGAAGTGATTCATGCGGGAATTGAATTTTACAATAAAAAAAATGGCGACCCCAAGGCACCCACCGCCCCCGTGAAGCTGCCAACTCCTCCCAGACAAGAACATAGGACAGTCATTCCTCTTTCTAAGGAAAAGCCGTTGCTGGATATCCTTCATTCTCATAAAACAGAATCGACTTCATCAGTTAAAGAAACAAAACCCTATGGAAAAAAATTGGATAGCATCAGGATCATGCGAGATACTCGTGAAGGTCATAAAACACTTTCACTAGAAACATTGCGCTCTGAAGTAGAAGCCGTTATACCACAAGGAAAAGAACTAGCTCCACCTGAGGGTTCATTTAAATTAGTTCCTGGAAGATTAGGTAAGGTGAGGGAAACTGCTGTTGAACACTTCAATATGAGACATGTTATAACACTCAAAGGTTTTAATCGATGGAGTCATCAGGAAAGGAAATTACAGGAAACATATAATCGTATATTACAACCTACTTTTATGGAAGGTGACATTCAGAAACAACTAGAACATGCCAATGTCGCTCATGAAGAGTGGTTAACTGATGTCCTAGTACCTAGATTGCAAACAGCATTGATGCTTCATCTCTCTGCCCGATTAATTACAGATTACCAAGTTGATACGGAAGAGGTGAACGCGCTGGCACAAAAATTATTTCATGAAATCTTGAAATCAAGCACTCATTATCCAAAACTCACATCGAATTGGTCCCAAATCTACGCGTTACTGGAAAAAGAAGAACTGCATCAGCGTTGTGTTAAAAATGCTCATGAAAGGATGGAAAAAATATATCCCTCCTTAAGCAAAGACAGCTACGACTATCAATTGAAATTCGAATCATGTTTGGTTATGGCCAAAAATAAAATTCAAAAACAATTGGTAAACGAAATGATGTCCGAATTTTTGGATAACAATTTGGACTATTTTACTCAACAATATAATCTGGAAAAGAAAACAGTTTATTCCTGCGCCGATAATCGTCATTTGGTCTTTTTAGGTCCAGCAGCTAGTGGTAAAAGTACTATTTCCAGCCAATATATTAAGAGAGAACAAAGAAAGGATTATGTCTCCTTGGCCACAGATGATTATCGAGGCATATTTTTGCCATTTACAGAAGAGTTTGAAAAACAAGAAACCGATCAAGTCTTTATCCGTACACAAGATAGCGCTTATTTGATCAGCGAGCTTGTTGAAGAGCGTATTTTAGCCCAAAAAGATAAAAGACCGAATGTAATTATAGATGGGGTGACTTATAAATCGTCACAAAAAGCTTTAGTAGAAAAAAATAATAATTCTGTTGTAGTCTGTGCTTGTTTGGATGATATGTCTTTGGCCGTTAAACGCTCTTATGATAGAGCAAAACAAGAGGAAAGTGGTTCGGCTGATAAAGGGCGCTATGTGAACACAACCAGTTTACTTCATATGCACAAAACAGCCAGCATCAACCTATTAATTTCTTGTGCCCCTAATACAACCATTGCGTTTTATAATACGAACATACCCCGTGGTGCAACTCCTCCATTGATTGCTACTGTAGATACCCATGGAGAAAAGACACTAACAATTCATCATGATAAAGGCTCATTGATGTATTTGGCCTCTTTTTTCAATAAAGCACGAGTGAATGTTCAAGCTAGAAGTGATCACCATCTTTTTTTAGATAAATTAAAACGACCTGAATTTCAGATTGATTCATTATTCGCAGTAATGGATCACGGATTTAAAATTATTTTAGATGGTGAAAATAACATGCCTTGCTTAACTATTAGAAAAGAAACGGGGAAGATAATTATGGAAATTCTCGATTCAGAACAAGTCAAAAATAAAATCAGAGAAAATACCACTGAAAAACCCTTGTTACAAATGCTTATATTGCATGGACAGCACGGTAGTTTGAAAGCAGTGCAGAAAGAATGTTTGCTGCATGAAGATATTGATTTAATGGTCGAACAAATCATTGACTCCCAATCGAGTGCACGGCAGATATCAATAAGCGATAACAGATCATGCACTTAAAAGACAACTTGCATCTATAATATATACAGTGAAAAATTAATGCCATATAAATCATTTTTAAACCAAAAGGAAATACAATGGATGCTTGTTTGCTAGAAAAAATCACGCGCGAGAAAGCTAAAATAGCACAGTTTATTGATTCTATGCGTGACATCTTTGAGAAAACCCCTGATGAATACGAAAAAGCAAACCGTCTGGAGGTATTTGATACTTTATTACTTTTAGCAACCTATGCTCAAGCTGATGAGCTTGAAAATGAATTTCAAATCACGTTACCTAACAACGAACACAATGATTCAATAACCTATTTGTGTCAACAACTTCGAGAAATCAATGGTTTTTGCCAATGTTCCTTTAGCGATGAGCATAGTGTGTACCAGGATTTATTCGCTGAGATAACTCCAGAAAAAAAACAAGCCGTGCGCGACCTTTTAAGTAAAGAAATTTCCGAACTCATTTTTGAGAAAACAAATACTGGATCAATTCGTTTCGGTATCTAAAAATAGGAGGCTCCTGCACTTTAAAATAAATAGTCAATTTTATCCGTTTTAAAATGGATTTTACTTACGTTAAGTTCTTGTTTTGAAGAGCAAACATTCCTTTAAGTTAAGAAGCAAAACAATAGCACTATAATAAAAAATGCGATAATATGGCGCTCTGTTGTTTTCTCAGGAGAATTATTCTGAGTACCTTTTTTAATGCCACATCTACAGCAGCTTCTGCAATTTATGCAGAATTTAAGTTCTACCCTTACTATAATTTTGGTTTTCATCTTGACGCGATTATCAGTTTTTTCTGTCATATTTTTCGCGCCCTGTATGACCTGACTGCTTTTTTATTACGTGTAGTCGCTACCCCATTTTTTCTTTTAAATCCCTTTTGTTGGCCCAGTTTACCCAGCCATGCTTTAAATCTTGTCGACGATATAGTAGGTACTGCGCTCAGTCTAGTCAGCATTGCCATTCATCCTATTCTTTTCATTATCCGTACGTTAAGCTCCATGATTCGAGGTTATGATGAAGGAACAGACTATGATTGGGGTTCAGATCAAGAAGAAGAAGATCTGAACATGGCAATGGCAATTTGGTAACAACTCAGCTGTTATATTCTACTAGATAAAATTTTCATCCACTTTTTTTAGAGTGACGCTCCGCTACTGGTGCAAAAGTTCCTTGTTTTAAGAAACTCATAATTAACTGCCTGGTTTTTGCATTATTCATAATAAAAGTATGGTTGGAATCAACAATCATTGGCTCATTTTGTCCTTCTAAACGAGCAAACTCAGGCGGTACTTTCGCATCATAACGTCCTGCGATAATCCCTATTTTAATGTTTGGTACCGATACATGATGTACGTATGAGGTGTGATCAGAACTTAATTCAACTAATGGTTTGATTGGAGAAGTGAGCATGGGAAATATTTCCGTAGAAAGCTTCGCCAGTTTTGAACCTTGATTTGGCGGAGCCAACATGATGAGACTGCCAATATTTTTTAATTGTTTTGGCGAAAAGCTGGATAATGCCTCTCGAGTAATAATGCCTCCAAGACTATGAGTAATAAAATTAATTTTAACACCTGGATTTTTCTCTAATAAATTTTTAATAAACCGATTCAAATAAATCCCATGTTCCTGGATACTGTATTTTGCAGAAGGATAACTATAGGAATAAACGAGATAACCTTGTCTTTTTAGATAAATTTTTAATGGCCACATACTGAGGGAAGTACGCATCAAACCATGTATTAATACGATGATTTCCTGATTTTGTTTTGGTTTGACCTGAGCAGAATTAGAAGTTGTGTTGGTTTGCTTCGTGCTATTAGGAAAAAATGCATAAGCATGAACCGTACAGCCCATCCCAATAAAAATCATTAGAACGAGTCGAGCAAGCAATCGACTTTTAAGAATGGTTCTAGTCATTATTTCCCTTTAATTGATACTAACCCCCATCATTCTAACTAATTTTCAACGAATATAGCAGACAGGCTCAAAAAATTTTCCAATTTTAATATCTTGTCAAATTGACCCGATTTCTGGGCTCCGAAGCCATAGCCATCATGCGAAGCATAAAGCGGATGTTGTCATGATAGGAATCCATTCATAGTTGAGCTCATTGCCCATATAAAAAATGGATCCCCGCCTGCGCGGGGATGACAGCGTTACTTGCGATTGAGTAAAATGAAACACTAAATACTCTTATATAAGTTCCGAAACTCCCAAGCAAACTATTCACATGAAAACAGCCCTCAGTATTTCATAAAATTAACTTGCATCAATTTATGCTCATAAAATGTGCTATAAATTATCTTTTTTCTCTATCCATGACAACAAATCTGTCATGCCCGCGCAGGCATTAGCCTTAAGTTTTTGTTGACTTTAAAATCCGCTCATGCTGAGGAGGCGTTTTAACGCCGTCTCGAAGCATAAACCGATAAAGCATTCCAGTCTTGACGAAAAAGAGCTTCTTTTTTTCTACGACTCCAGCCCTGAATTTGTTTTTCAGCAATGTAGGCTTCTTCTCTTGTATTAAAAGATTCAGAATACATTAATTTTACTGGCAAACGAGTACTGGTATAGCAATTCGGAAAAATTTTGTTTTGATGTTGGTATAAACGAACTTCAAGATTATCAGTATGGCCTGTATAATAGCTGCCATCTCGGCATTGAAGAATATAGACATAGAACATGCTTAACTCCGTTTTGTGTTGGACTAATGCTTCGAGACGGCGTTAAAACGCCTCCTCAGCATGAGCGGATTAAACTTATATTTTTGAGCATGTGTCAACAAAAACTTTAAGCTAATTGGAAGCCCTCCGCCTGCGCGGACATGACAGATTTTTTCCATATCTTATGGTTATACATGACATCAATATTTACCCGAGCATTGACGAAGCAAGAAATGATGCTCTAGTACCTGTTGTAACAAGCAGCGCATCAATTTTTAATCCCACTAATGATCCAAAACCAGGAGTTTGTTATGTTGAAAAAAATGATTATGGTATCTCTTTGTACGATTAACTTATCTGCTTTTGTTCCTGCTTATGCAAATGAGGATTTAAGCTGTAAAATTGAAGTTGCTGTTGCTACGCCACCCGTGCAATTTAATCAAAACGTCGCATTTAATGTGACCAATGAATTTGGTTTAAGTAAATCACTCACGTTGTTCGGTGGAAAAGCACCTCAATTTATTGACAGATTGCCCTGCACTCCAGTTCCTCTGGCAATCAGTGCAACCGTATATTCAATACCAACCTTGTTGCAAGGACCGGTTATTGGTCAATGTGTTTTAAAAGCAGGGCCAGTTATTTTAAATGGTTCGGACAATAGTGTTTCAGTAGTATTTCCTTACGATTTTAATTGTCCTTTTTAATTGGAGTATATTTGCCTGCATCACCGCAGATGCAGGCAAATACCGTTTGGATATCTTTTTTAAAGTGAGTCATTATCTTTCTTGCAGTGCATTCCCCAACTTGCACCAAGACAAGTGAATATAGCTCCCACGAGAAACAGTACAAAAATTATGAGTGCTCCTGAAGCAAGATTTGTTGGAGTCACATTAACCTCTACTACAGCCTCTTTTTGACCATTCTTTGTTAAAGAAGAAATTTTGGTAGTACCAACAGGAGTGGAAATTTGATTCACTGTAATGGGAACTGCTACTACTGTTCGTGAAACGGAGTTAGTATAGGTTACTACATATTGACTTAAAAGCCCTATCAGTGCAGCCCCCAAGATTAAAGCCAAAACCCAGGTAGTAAAACCATAAATAGTCCCCAAATTACGTTCAGGACAATACAATCGTCCCAAGTAGCCGGCGACATAACCAGCAATAATCGTGGAGATCACAATACCAATAATTATTCCCAACAAACCACCCACAACTACAATGACTGATCCATTACTCATCGTTTTAAAGGCACTTAACCCGATAGCAATTCCTAAAAGATTTAATAAAAAACTAAGACCTAGCGCAGTTAGAGCACCAACAAAAATAGCTGTCCAAGAAATACATTTATTTGGATGTATATGGCAGTGTTCGTGATCCGGCGTACCTTTATTTACCATTTGAGCCTCCTTATCTCATAATGAACAGCACAGTTCCGGGAACTATGATGTGCTTTTTGGGCTGTTACTGTCAATTTATGGTTGATTTATAATATGGATTAATAAGTTGTTTTTATTAGGAAATTAACCCATGTATTTTTATTTTTCAAGATGGCATACCACAAAGCTGTAGATGCGTAGCCCCATCTTAAACTCGCTCTAGAATTCAGCGATTTGCTCTACATTTCGTACAATATTTTTTGCAATAACACCTAAAGGTAAATCGTTATCATCTTTACCAAAAGGCTCTTCTAACTCTTCAGATAACATTTCCAACCCCAACAAAATATATACGATCATGACCATCATTGGAATAATCAAAAATCCGAAGGTATCTACCCAACCGAAAGGGAACATGATGGCATAAAAAAGCATTGCTTGCTTTACAAAAAAAGCAAAAGCTGGCGGTACAGGAGTATTTGCAATTCGCTCACAACCTCCAGTCATGTCAATCAAATTAGCTAAATGGATGTCCAGCGCCAGGTATTGCTCAAGTTGCAATTTATTTTCTTGACGTAATTGATTCAGAATACGATACATTTTTTGGGTTACCAAAAGTACAGGATTTTTTCCTTCGAATTCATGAATACATAAGGAAAGCAACTCCGTATGAAGCTCCCTATTTTCTTTGCGTAAATGGGCTTTGATAATAACAGGTAATTTTTTCAACAATTCATAAAAATCAGGACATTCATGTAAGCCAATAAACGCATCGAATTTTAAACCTAAGTTTCTGCAATTATTAACGATTGAACCCCATAAAATTCGTCCTTCCCACCAACGTGAGTAACTGGTGTTTACCCTGAAACTAATAACTATAGTGAGGATAAAGCTAAAAATTAGATGAAATTGACCTAAATTATAGCGTGCTGCATTTTCAAAAAAATAAAGGATTATTTCAGCGTATACGACAATAATGAGTGTTATTGGTAATAATTTCCGAAACACTTTTTCTTTATAAAACAAGAAAAGATGATGCACCCAGGTTAAAAGATTATGTGATCTCATCGATACTTACCCTAAATAAAAAGATACAGTGTACTTGAGTATTATCGTGAAGCAAAACCTTTCCATTCGTGACATAAGGCATTGAAAGGGTTTAATATGCGCACTCAATTCAAATAAAAGGATGTATGATTATGTTGACTTATATTACCCAACTCTTGAACAGTGCTCTTGAAGGATTTGACGAAACGTTTAAAGACACTCCCGCCCATCAAATTGTTTTCGCTACAGCAGCCCTTTATTTTCTCTGGCAGCAATATCCTGCAATTGCTCAGGCTTATCGTGCACGAAATAACACAACCTACAAGCAACGCGTAATTGATACAGCCTATAGCCTGGGTAAAAACTTACCCCAGGTAAAGGCGTACCTGGATAAGGAGCTCAACAAAGATCTCCAAAGTACTAAAGAAAAGCTAAAAGAATTACGTAGCCAAATGGCGCTCCAAGATAAAATTCCTGAAGAAAGTGTATCGCCTGTCTTGATTTTAAAAGAATTCGGCATCAATCCTGAAGAGTGTTTTTTTAACTTCGGCGAAGTACAAAACGATGATAAGGCAAGACAATTTACTGTGCAGCAAGGAGATGGACAAGATTCAGGGGCGCTCTATGCTGTCCACCCCCAAGAACTGACTGAATTGCTAAAAGAAGTATATGCTAAAACTGCTTTAACTAATCCTCTACATGATAAATGGCCACGTATTATCGCCATGCAAGCTGAGATTATCCGCTGGTGTCAGGAATTATTTGGCGGTTCTAAAGAGAGTTATGGTCTGATCACACACGGAGGTTCTACAAGTATCATTGAAGCAATGGCCGCTTATGTAATCCATGCACGTGCCAAAGGAATTAAATATCCTGAAATTGTAGTTCCTGAAACAGCACATGCAGCGTTTAAAAAAGCAGCTGACTTAACAGGGGCTCGACTCATCACCGTTCCAGTCGATCCTAAAACAGGTGCAGTTACCGCGAGTGACATGCGGAAATACATTTCGAGCAATACTGCTGTAATCGTTGGCTCTGCACCTTCCTTTATGAATGGTATTCATGATCCGATTAGTGAATTAGGCCAATTAGCACAAGAAAAAGGAGTTCCGTTTCACGTCGATGCCTGTTTAGGCGGATTTTTAACTGCTTTTCTTGATACCTCAAAGAATCCTATGGATTTTCGTGTTAAGGGAGTGACCTCAATTTCTGCCGATTTGCATAAATATGGCTGCTGTCCTAAAGGAACCTCAGTCTGCCTATTCAGTGATGACTCCCCTGCTTTGTCGGTATATGCTGCTTTAAACTGGTCAGGTGGACTTTACACTACACCCGGTATTTTGGATGGTTCAACCAGTGGGGCACGAGTTGCAGAAATATATGCCACACTCTCCTATTACGGACATAAAAAATATCAGGAAATTTCTGAAAGCATCATCGCAATGCGTCAACGGCTGCAAGACCGAGTCGAACAATTATCAAAACCCAATGAATCAGGAAAAAAAGACATTTATATTTTTGGAACCCCTCAATGGTCCATATTGGGTTTTCGCAGCGACACGTTAAACTCACATTTTATTGCTGATGAATTAGAAAAACGTGGTTGGAAATTGAATTTATTGCAAAAACCTGATGGATTTCATTTATGTTTGACCCACGTTCATACTTTAGTTGAACATTTTGAAGATAAGTTCATTAGTGATCTACAGGAATCTATAGCTGCAGTAAAAAAATATCCTGAAGATAAAAAGCCCACTGGTAATGTAAAAGTCTATGGCACTATAGGAATATTACCCACAGCAGTACAAGAAATGGTATGCAGACAATATCAAAAAACCCGTCTTTATTATGAAGCAACCTGCAGTAAGTTAGGGTTGTTTTCAGCCAGCAAAAAACAAGAAGAGGAAATGGATAAACCAGAAATTAAGAATGCTCTAAATTACTAATTTTTCATGACGGACTCGAGTGAGAGACTCAGTCCGTCACAAAAGGATTAGGAATAACCCGGTCGCCCTCACTCATTCCGTCATACCTGCGCAGGGATTGACAGAATCAAGATAAACGATGCATTCCTCACTTTAATTTTACAATGTTGTAAAGAGCTCTCAGGCAGAAACAAGCATACAGGTTTTCCAGATTGCCTCCTTTCTTTAGGCCGGTTAAGATAGATAGAATTAAAATCTAAAGGAATAGATCCATGAGTGATTTTTTTCAAACACCTCCACGCTTGGGCAATCAATATGATGAAGATCGAGTTTTAAAGGCTTATCTGGAATGGAAACTCCCTTCTTCCATGTTGACTCAAGTTCAGCCGGAATTGCATCGTCTTGGCCAACGAGTTATTGAAGATATTTATAAATTAGGACAAGAGGCTGAAGCATTCCCCCCCAAGCATGTCCCTTATGATCCCTGGGGCAAACGTATTGATCATATTGAAGTGTCGCAAGCATGGAAGGAGCTTGATAAAATCTCTGCGGAGGAAAAATTAATTGCCATAGGTTATGAACGGCAGCATGGTGCGTTATCACGCATACATCAATTTGCCAAATTGTATTTGTTTCATCCTTCATCAGCAATTTATACGTGTCCTCTAGCAATGACCGATGGCGCTGCGCGTGCCTTAGAGCTTTATGCGGATGAATCATTAAAAAACCATGCATTCCCCCATCTGACTTCTTCTGATCCAGCCCGCTTCTGGACTTCGGGACAATGGATGACTGAACGTACAGGAGGCTCTGATGTCAGCAACACTTCAACCATCGCCAGACCAGATGGCTCCCATTTTCGTCTCAGCGGCGTTAAATGGTTCACTTCTGCCACAACCTCACAAATCGCCATGACTCTTGCCCGTATTGAGGGAGCTCCCGAAGGCAGTAAAGGGCTCAGTTTGTTTTATCTGGAGCTTCGTGATCCAATGGGCAAACTGAATGGCATTCGTATCAATCGTCTAAAAGATAAATTAGGTACTCGTGCCTTACCTACTGCAGAATTAACTTTAGAGGATGCTCCTGCCCTCTTAGTTGGAAATGCAGGTGATGGTGTTAAAAAAATTTCTTCTCTGTTTAATATTACACGCATATACAATGCATGTTGTGCTGTTGGTTATATGCGTCGAGCCCTTGCACTTGCTCGTGATTATGCAACAAAACGTGTTGCTTTTGGCCACACTTTGTCAAAGCATGTACTCCATCTGGAAACATTAGCAAGTATGCAATTAGAATTTACTGCAGCATTCCATCTGGTTTTTCATGCTATTGAACTGTTGGGAAAGGATGAATTAGGTGAAGCAACAGAAACCGAACGGGCTGTACTAAGGCTTTTGACTCCATTGATAAAACTTTATACGGCAAAACAGTCAATTGCTTTAGTTAGTGAAGCATTAGAAGCTTTTGGAGGGGCAGGCTATATTGAAGATACAGGGCTTCCACAATTATTAAGAAACGCACAAGTCTTATCCATATGGGAAGGCACAACCAATATTCTCAGTCTTGATGCATTACGCGCTATGCATAAAGAGAATGCGGCTTTCTTTTTTCTTGAAGACATCAAAAAACGATTAAGCCATATCGCCAATAAAGAACTCATTCAATCGCAAGTGAAAATTCAGCACACCACTCAAAAACTGGGAAATTACATCCAGTCTATATCGCAGATGAGTGATGAAGAGCAGCAAGCAGGAGCACGACAACTTGCTTTTGCATTAGCACAAACCTATGCAGCGAGTTTATTGTTAGAACATGCTCAATGGTCTTCGCAACACAATAAAGACACTCTGCCAACAATTACTGCAATTCGATGGTGTGAAAAAAATCCACCTGAACTGCTCGATTTCTCGGAAAGCTATAGAAAAGGATCACAATTATTGGCCATGGATTATAACGATTTTCACTAAGATGGCCTTGTAGCCTGGGTGCAGCGCAGCGGAACCCGGGATTTCTGGATATGAAAAACTACTTAATCCCGGGTTCCGCTGCGCTGCACCCAGGCTACAAATGATTAAAATGATTCGGTTCCAACAGAAAGAAATAAAAATTGGCTAACTATACTATTAGATAAACCAGACTAAGGAGTTATCAAACATGAATGGTTCACCTCTGCGCTTTTTATCTTCTTTCTTTTTACTTTTTTTATTCCCTCTGACCTTACTCGCTGCAACAAACAGTCCAATCAGTCTGGTTGGAGCTCAAGGTTATGATCTCGTATCTTATCAACAAAAAAGCGGCCCCATCCGGGGGAGTGGTAACCATGTCGTATTTTATCATGGTGTCGCTTACATTTTTGCAAGCACAGAAAATAAAAAAAACTTTGCCGCAGATCCTGAAAAATATCTACCGGCCTATGGTGGTTATTGTGCTTATGGCGTAGCAGCTGGTCATAAAGTCATCAGTGATCCCCTGGCATGGAAACTTGTGAATGGCAAACTTTATCTTAATTTGAATAAAGAAATTCAAAGTGTTTGGGCAAAAGATATTTCAGGTAATATCAAAAAAGCGGATGAACAATGGATAAAAATAAAAGATAAAGATCCTTCAATTTAAGAAATCTATTCACTAAATCTAACAGGAAATGCCTAAGAGACTGTCATCCCTGCGTAGGCAGGGATCCATTTACAAAAATAAAGATCCTTCAATTTAAGAAATCTACTCACAAAATCTAACAGGAAATGTCTAAGAGACTGTCATCCCTGCGTAGGCAGGGATCCATTTACAATGTACATCCTAAGCTTTGTTAGAAGATTTTATCTCCAATTTCGCAAAAATACTTTGTCATTGAGTCAAACAATCTTCGCTAGCTTAATTTGAGTTACGAACTATTTTGATGGATGGATCCCTGCCTACGCAGGGATGACAAAACTTTTGCATAAAGCACAGTACATAAGATAAAAAATATTGCATTAAACTCTAAAGCTCTTTATTGTTAATAAGCTTACCAATAACTAATTTTATGAAAATTAAGGGAATTTATGAAAAGAATAGGATTCTTAGTCGGTTTCTTGTTTTTCTTCAATCAGGGTTTTGCCAAAACTCCAATTGTGGTGCCTCAGCCCACCTCATGTATTACCGGGAGCTTTAGCGCAACAGGTACAAGTAGCTGGAAAACAATTTCGTTGAAATTAACCAACAATTGCAATCAAACGGTAGATTTTCAAAATTCCACAATAACATTTTCTAATAGCAGTAATCTTAATACATCGTTTTGGGGAAACTTCGCACCATTATCTTATCCAGTTAATAACTTGCAAATTACATCACAACCCCAAAGTGGCGGCACGTACTTATCCTCACTCTCATTACAATTTCCCACATATCCAGGTGCCAACAGCAAATTGCCTAAAGGAAGCTCTTTTACCATTATTTACGGAGAACCTACTGCAGATTACGTAGACAATAGTGTTCTTGTTTATTTAAATTCCCCAGCATCTACAGGTAATATCAATTTAATTAATGCTACAACAAAACCAGCCAATGTCTCGCAAACCTATGCTTTAGTGAATTTAACTTTAAATGGACAAACTGTGAGTACCGTACAGGTTCCCTGGTCTGGACAACAACTCATATCCGGCCTGGCTACTGGAGTTTATACCGTTTCACCAATGAATGTTACAGCCGGCAATGGCGTCGTGTATCAAGGAGTAGCAGATCCTGCAAGCTTAACGGTTTCTGCAGACGTCACGGTCTCCTCTACGCTTACCTATACTGCAAGCCAAACGACAGGAAACATCAACATCGCCTTAGCTGCATTGCCATCCCAATTATCAGGCTATGCCGGCATTCCTACAGTAACCTTAACCCGTATGGATAATCAAAGCGCAACCAATGCTCAAGCTCATTGGAACACAATTAATGTAATCAGCCAGTTAACCAATGGAGTCAACTATACTTTTTCAACTCCGGCAATAGCATATAATGGCTATAATTGTACTCCAACATTTACCCCAGCATCGGCTACCGCAGCAATTTCTGCTCCAACAGTACAACTTACCTATAATTGCGTTCAGGTCGCACAGGACAATATTCCTGTTACGGTCGCAGGAGCCCCCACTTCTCTTTCTTCCATTAATACAACCTTTACTCCCAATAACGGTTCCCCTGTAACTGAAACAATTCCTTTAAATAATGGAGCAGGAACAGGTAATGTCAGCTTAACTGATGGAATAGTCTACACAGTAAGTGCAACCGCAGTTAATGGTTATACAACCAGCTATTCTCCCCAACCCTTAACTGCCTCATCTTCTGCTACCGAGACCATTACCTATACTCAAAACACAAGTACTGGAGGCAGAATTATAGGCTACCTGCCCGGCTGGCAAACACCGCCACCTGCTACTGCTTTGGCAAATGCAGGTTATACCCATATCCTTGTAGCTTTTGGCGTATTTAGTACGACATCTCCGGGACAAATTACCTCTGCCTTCGATACCGTATCAGCAAGTTACATTCAATCCCTGCATAATGCTGGCATTAAGGTATTGCTGTCTTTAGGTGGTGCCTCCTCAAGTATCGCAAACACCACGGTCAATTTTCATCAGGTGGTGTCTGCCGCCTCTTCACCTACAGTATTTCAACAGACTTTTATTAGTTCATTAGAAAATCTATTAACTCAATACAATTTTGATGGATTTGATTTTGATATTGAAAGCGGGTTAAACGCAGGGGGGACATTTGCCAATCCTACAGGGGATATCGCCGTTTTAGCCAATATCATTAATACCATGCATACCAATCATCCGAATTTACTGCTTACCTTGGCTCCGCAAACTGCAAACATTGCCGCTACTTCAGGGTTTGATGCCACCTGGGGAAATTATGCCTCTTTAGTAATGCAAACCCACCAATCTTTAGCGTGGGTCGGCATTCAAATGTATAATGCAGGCTGTACTTTTGGCATCGACTTAATTTGTTATGATCCAAACAATACGAGCACCCCCAATGCTTCCGTAGCCATGGCAACTGATTTATTAGAAAATTGGCCTGCGGTCACCAGTTCCGGACAACAAACAGGGTTCCAACCCTACATCAGTTATCTCAACCCATCGCAAGTGGTTCTTGGCTATCCCGCACCTAATGCATCAGGACAAAGCGATGGCTCTCCTGCAGCAGTCATTGGGACCATCAAACGAGCCATCCAATGTTTGCGCACTGGAGTTGCCAGCCCATCAAGTTGCGATACCTACATTCCACCGCGAACTTATCCAGGATTTGGGGGAGTGTTTGATTGGGAAGTAATTCATGACCAAAACAACAATTATCATTTTGCGACCAGTTTAGTAGATTGCGTTATTAACAATAATTGTAACTAATTGTAGGTTGGGCACAGCGCAGCGGGACCTGAATTAACAAATTTTATTCACGTTCAACACCCAGGGTTCCGCTGCATCTAGGCTACAAACGATTAAATCGCTTTTTAAGTATTTCAAAAATCCTGTCCTTGATTCATCCTTTCTCAATTTTCAGAATAAATAAAAATAAAAGAGGTTATTTGTTAATCAAACCTTAAGGTTAAGTGTTTATAATACACAGTAGAGGAAATATAAATATGACTTGGCATGCAATGTATAATAGGCGCCAAGGTAAAGTATCTGCTGGTATCTGATACTTAAAAATTGAATCCTGAAGATGGTATGTCATAAGTTATCGTTTGTCAAGAAATTGTAAAAAATATTACAGGGTTTTTCAAAATTATATTGATATTTGTATATTTTTATGTATTTATGATTTATAATTTTATTAATTAATCTAATTTTAAGCACCTAGAGGAGCAGATTATGAAAAAAGGTCGATATGAGGGTCTTAATCCAGAACAAAGAAAAAAAGCAATAGCACAGGAAGAACGTCGTAACCAAAGAAAAGAACGGGAAGAACCTAGAAAAGGTTTTGCAGAAAGAGCAGAAGACCTTCGAAAGAGTCAACTAGATATAGAGGATCAAATTAAAGAAGAGCATGCGGAACTCTCGAAAAAAGATAAAGAGAAAGGTGTTGTATTGCCAGAAGGAAAGGAACGAGACAAATATGTTCAAATGTGGCTAGAGAAAAAGGCCCCAAAGATCTATGGAGAAACTGTAGCTTTACGAGATAAAATTAAAAGTCTTTTAGAGAATGAAGAGCTTATACATCAAAAAGAAACATACGATGCTGCAAAAAGAGTGCTTTCAAAACTTGATGTATCAATCAAAAAATGGGAAAAAGATATAAACGACCATCTTGTAATTAGAAAAAAATCCGAAGGACTTGTTCTTAAAGACCATACTTATTTTGCCGATATAGGCCCATTGGCAAAACAGCATTTCACTCAAGAATTTTATACCAGTGCTGTAACCGTAATTACAGAAAATAAAGCATCGATGATGAAAGATCCTGGTTGGTGGAACCAAGTAAAAGAGGCGATAAATAATTGGCTTGCAGAATTTGATGTAGGACCAATTTTTAAGGTGGAACCGACCCATTTTGGCATCGACCAAGATATTCAAAAAGGTATGGATAATTTGGAAAATCCAGATGAAACCATGCTTAGAATATAATTGCTTAATCTTAAAAAGCCTATATTGTGTTAATAATATGGGCTTTTTTAATTTTTAAAGTAATTTATTTAGGTAGTACAAAAACCAATTGGTAACTTTCAGGCCCCCCAAGATTTTTTGTATAGAACTTAGAAGCGATTTGGATGATTCCTAAATGTCTTGGGTTTAGCTAAATAAACTTCGAATGAAAAAAACCTTATACAAAAGTTCTTTTTTAATCAAACCTTAAGCTTTATTGTTTTAAAATACGTACATAAGAAAAAAATCAACCAGATAGCTATATGTATATTTTTAATCCTTTATGGTTTATAATTATCTTATGGCGTTATTTTTTAAGCATTTCGAGGAGAAATTATGTCTAGAAACCTACATAAGACAACACTAGATCCTAAAAAAAGGAAAGGCGCATCAGAACCTAAAGATACTCAATCATTTGAAGAAAGACGAAAAGAGCAAAGAAAAAGAATAGTAGAACAACATGAACGTTCGGAAGCAAGAAAGGGGGAGTCCGTTAAGAAGGAAGAAGGCGCAAAGAAGGGAGCTGAAAATCCAAATGTAAATTGGGATAAATTAAGAAGAGATCTTACAAGTAAATTCGGCAGTGAAGAACAAATCCAAGCGAGTGAAAAGTTTGCTGACCACCTACAGGGAAAGAATGGTTTTAGCATCCAAAGGCAAGCATTTCGTCTGGCTCAGGAGAAAGTGAGGCCGGAACCAATCCCTGGGAGTGAGCAGTTACTGAAACTCGTTAAAGGGAAAAAAATGCCTGAGTCAGTAAGTTCTATTATTAATCTTGTGGTTGCCCTTAATAGCTATAAAGGAGACAAAAAAGGAGAGATAAGCCTTGGAACTGATTTGGCGAGATTAGCTGTGATAGGGGGATTAGGCCAAGCATTACAACAATATGCCAGAAATAAGAACGAGGAACAATTTAAAGAGGCATGTACCCAAATAATGACAGAGTTTTATAAACCTTTAGCTGCAGATGTCAGTTTATGGAATGCTATTAAAGAATTCATTAAACCTGCACTGGTATTTTTACATATTGATACGAAACGCCTCCTTAGTTCAAACGATCTTATAAAAGATACAAATGTACAAGGGATGTTTAAGAAAGTTGTGCAAGAAGGTATAAGGATAGCTGATGAAGAACAAATAGACACAAATCTCAACAAACCTTAATATTCAATAATACCATCGTTGATTATTTTTTAACCATGACATTCAAAGTGTAAGTTGGGCCTTGGCCCAACTTTTTTATGTGATTCAAATAATTTTTAATAATTCTTATCTCGATGGAAGACGCTGGGCCAAGGCCCAACCAGAGTGTTTTTTAGGTTAATGTTTTGTCTTTTCTGGAGCAGTTCCAAACAACCAATCCGTACTTACTTCAAGTTCATCAGCAATTTTCTGCATGATAGTGTTATCTAAAGTAACCCCGTGCAATAAGGCTTCTATTTTAAATTTAGGTAATTCGAACATCTTGGAACACGCTTGAATGCGTTCTGTCATTAAGGCAGGAACACCAAGTTCATCAAGCTCATAGTGCAAACGTTCAGTTAGTTTTTTGTTTGACATGGTAGTCTCCTTTTTCACTTTTTATTAGAGTAAAACAAGTAAGCTTAAGGATTGATTAACAAAGAGATTTTTTTAAATAAAAAATTATTAATACAAAAAAGTCAGAAGGAGGCGTTTCTCAATCTAAACGAAACCACAATTTGGGGAACATCCATCCCTATTATTTAAAGTGAAAATTATATTCACGAATGTTATGATTTGCGCACTTTGCAATAACTATGGATCGATTATTATGCCAAGCACCAAAGAAATGTTATTAAATATCTTAAAAAACACTAAAAAGGACTCACTTTCTCCCTTTCAGATTGAATGTCTTGATATGTTTCAAGCAAAAATTAAAGCCATTCCTGTCGATGAACAAACAGAAATGGATTTACCAGTATGTGGCATTCTCCTTGATCACTGCTTTTGTGATTTGGACAATCTCTTTAAAAGTGAACAACGGATAATTAGTCTTATTAATAAAGGGAACCTGAGCGACAATGATTTTTTTAAACAAGTGGATCAAATTTTTGATGATGAAATTAAAACATTAAATCACTTTTCATCAGAAGTTTTTTATAATCAAATACTTAAACATGTAAAAACGATTGTAATTGATATGAAAAACGAACTGGGTCGATTAAAAACATCCTTGGATCACCAATTAAGTGATACCCCAAAGCTCTCCTGAAGATCAAACAAAATGTGGTGAATAGTGAAATATAAGGTGGTGACTCATATAATTTCATCATTGTAGCCCGGGTGCAGGCGTAAGCCGTAACCCGGGAAACTGCGAACAGCAAACCCCCGGGTTTCGCTTCGCTGCACCCAGGCTACGGATAGTGCCTTATTCAATTCCATCATTGTTGTACCAATGAATTACATCCGCGATTCATTCTTTTTCTATTCAAAAAGCAATGCCATAAAAATATGATTTTCATATTCCCCGTCGATCCGCACTGCATTTTTATGTATCCCTTCTTTTACAAATCCATATTTTTCATACAGGGCAATCGCCGCCTTATTATGCTCACGCACTGTAAGCTCTATACGCGTTAACCCCTTTAACTGAGCCATCTGCAGTGCGGTGCTTAATAAGGCCTCGCCTATGCCCTGTCCTCGGTATGGTGCAATGACGCCAATTCCTAAAGACCCAACATGGGCAAAAACAGGCCGGTCAAGCGGACTGATATCACACCACCCCACCAATTGATCCTGATGCATTGCTACAACTTGAGGCCAATTATTTTTAATATGATCTAAAACAAACTCTTTTGTTAATTGAATCGGAGGCCCTTCTAAAAAAGCTAAAAATTTACGCTCACGAGCAACACTATCAACCGCGGACCAAAAGGCTTCAATATGTTGTTCTTGAATAGGGACAATAGTATATTGCATAAGATTCGACTCAATGTGGGATCGAGATGTTAGTAAAAAGAAATTTTGTCTTGGAGTCAATCACTCTTGTTCACTTAATGGTGTCAGTAGATAATGGGGATGAATCTGCACCGTCCCTATAGGTTATTCCCAAGGATTGAAAAGTTCCACCCCTGTTTCTTTAAAATCTTTAGTATTTCTTGTTACTATTATTAATCCATGAACTAATGCAGTGGCTGTTATGAGTGCATCTCGTTCAGAACGAGGATTTGGAATATGCAATTTAGCACAGCGTAGTGCTACTGCTACATCTATATTTAGAACCCTATCTGAAAAAGATGGTAATACGTGAGAATCTAGCCAACTGCGCAAAATTGCTCCCTGCGAAGGGTCTTTACGTTCTTTCTGCAATACTCCTGCTTCCAATTCTAGAATGGTAATTACAGACAAAAACAGAGAGGAAGTAGAAACTGCTTTCGCCCAAGAGAGTACATTACTATCAGCTTTTATCCCCTTTCTTATTTCTGAAACTACATTGGTATCCAGTAAATACATTACTCAAATTCCTCAACACGATAAATCGTTCCTTTTATCTTAGGCGCTTCAAATTCGATATCTGATGAATCAGGCATAGCCAATAGATCCACGATAGTCTCTTTAGTTTTAGTTAACTCTAAATAATCTTCAATGGATAAAAGGACATGAGCTGGATGCCCTCTATCAGTAATAAACACAGGGCCTCGTGCAGCAGCTTTCTTTATTTTACTTACATCTTGATTAAATTCACGACTGGAAAATGTTGAAATTGGCATAGTTAATCCTTAAAATGTAGTTACATATCTACAATATAGAACAAACATAGATACTTGTCTACATTATTACTGGGGTTGGGCTAGATATCAGTAAAAAAGTTATGTCTTGGAGTCAATAAGCGATTGTTAACTTAATGGTCTCACTTAAGGATTTTGAACTTATAAGTAGGTTGAACCAAAATTCTGAGCAATTTTGTTGGGCTACGCTTATCATTATTCCGGATAGAAATTAAAATAAGGAGAAAACGCAAAGATCATGTTATAGTTCAAATTTATCTCACAAGAACTTGAAAAATATGGAAGAAATTATAATCTATCACAATCCTCGATGCTCCAAATCAAGAAAAACTTTGGAACTTCTTCAGAGTAAAGGTGTAGAGCCCGTTATTGTTGAATACCTTAAAACCCCGCTTAATCTCGAGCAATTAAAAAGCTTAAGAGCTCACTTTGCACTTAAAGATTTTGTGCGAACTGATGAGCCTGTTTTTAAAGAGCTGGGATTATCATTGGATAATGAAAATCAAGTGTTACAGGCGATGGTCAAAGAACCCATATTAATGCAACGTCCTATAGTTACCTCTAAAGAAAAAGCCATCATCGGGCGACCGCCTGAGAACGTTCTGAAATTATTGGAGTAATCGTTTTATTGTAGCCCGGGTGCAGCGCAGCGAAACCCGGGTTTCTATCATAAATTTTTCCCGGGTTTCGCTGCGCTGCACCCAGGCTACAGCATTACTTGGATGCTAGTTGATTTGGGCAACCTGCTTGATGGAATGATACGAGCGCATTATAAATACCTTGATAGTCTGCAAATGCATTTTTATTCGCTTTAATATCATCAAAAACCACGTCGGTTCGACTGCACGTTCCGAATTCTGTGATATTTAAATGATCGCCACTTGCTTTTTTGTAAGCAATAAAAGTTTCACCACAATGCAAATGCGGCCTTTTTGACGCGCTATTTCCTAAAAACTCCTGATTGCCACAATACATTTTTTTAAAGTTAACCTTAAGATGAGGCATATCTGCGAATGCATTTACTGAAACTGAAATAATAAAACAAGCTACTGTTGTAATTGAAATTTTATTCATCATAGAGATCCAAAAAAGTGCCAAAAGACAAATTTAACACATCTTATCACAGTAACCAAGATTCAATTTGTTGAAAATAAGTATCTTGAACTCACTTCATTTTTGCATCACGTATCTTCCTGGTGCAGAAGGTAATGAGGAGTCAAGCTTCGGTGGCGAAACACGTCGTTGCGAACTGTTATCTACTAACCATTCATGCCAAGCAAACCACCAGGAGCCCTCTCTTTTTTTCGCTTTGGCCAACCATTTTTTAGGTCCTAGATAAGGCATGTTTTTTTTGCTTGCAAGAATAGAATAATAGCGTCCAGGGTGGTTAGGTTCACTGACAATTCCTGCATTGTGGCCACCACTTGCTAACACAAAGGTAATATCTGTATGCATCATCAGGTGGATTTTATATACAGACTCCCAAGGAGCAATATGGTCATGTTCTGTGCTCACAGAAAAAATAGGTAAATGAACATTCCTCGGCGCTACCATTTCATCCTCAACACGAAAATGTCCCTCTGCAAAATCATTTTGCAGAAAAAGTTTCTCAAGATATTCTGTATGCATCTTGTAAGGCATCCGAGTCGCATCCGCGTTCCAAGCAAGCAGATCGATCATGCCACGCTTTTTACCGGTCATGTAATCATCAATCATTTTTGACCAAATCAGATCGTAGGTGCGCAACATCTGAAAAGATCCTGCCATATGTTTGGGATCAAGGTATCCTTTTTCCCACATCATGTTTTTAAGAAATGCTATTTCACTTTCAGTGATGAACAACATGAGCTCCCCTGCCTTTGTAAAATCCCCTTGTGCTGCCAGAAGCGAAAGGCTTTTAAGACGATTATCTTTATCTCTTGCCATAGCAGCAGCGGTAATCATTGCCAGAGTTCCACCAAGACAATATCCCATCAAATGAATTTTTGCCTTAGGTAAAATGTTGCTTACCGCGTCGATTGCTGCCATTGCACCTAAACGATAATAATCATCCATCCCTAAATCACGGTCTTTCTCATCCGGATTGCGCCAGGAAACAATAAAAACCGTATGCCCTTGCTCAACAAGCCATTTAACCAAAGAATTTCCAGGTGATAAATCCAGAATATAATATTTCATTATCCATGCGGGTAATATCAGTATTGGCTCTTTAAAAACAGTTTCAGTTTTTGGTTCATATTGAATTAATTCAATCAAATGGTTCGTAAATACTACTTTTCCTGGAGTAATCGCAACATTCTTGCCTGGTTTGAACTTTCCAGCACCAGGGGGAGGCAAACCAGCCAATCTTCTTAGCATATGTTCCACAGCAATCTCTGTGCCTTGAATCAAATTAATCCCACCACAACGAATTGTTTCATAAAAAAGATCGGGATTGGTCATTACAAAATTGGAAGGCGATAAAGCATCAAGTAACTGACGAATACAAAAAGAAACCGTGCGTTCTGATCGCTTGGACAGTCCAGGAACTTTTCGTGTTGCATGACACATCCACTCTTCAATCTGGAGAAAAACTTCTGCATACAAACGCCATGGCATCAATTGCCAATTCTCTTTATGAAAACGAACATCTTGTCCTTGCGCTGGTTGTTTATCACACAATAGATGTGCCCAAAATTCATCGATATGTAGGATAGGATAAAAAGCCAACGCCAATAAGTGGCCTGGCGATT
This sequence comes from Legionella bozemanae, assembly GCF_001648595.1. Lineage (GTDB taxonomy): Bacteria > Pseudomonadota > Gammaproteobacteria > Legionellales > Legionellaceae > Legionella > Legionella bozemanae. The sequence continues at coordinate 50,004 of NZ_LBAW01000004.1, forward strand.
GAGCTAATTGCAAAAGCCAAGCACAATGAGCAGTTCCAATTACTGCAGGACTCATCCCCATTGTAATTTTACCGAGATTTGCCTGATACAATTTATTTACATGATAAAAAAAATCATCCAATTTATTTTTATAGAGTGAATATTGGGAATTATTAATCTCAGATGGGGGTTCAAATTGATTCTTTAAGCTTAATCGAGTTGAGGCCGCATTCTTTTTTTCAGTTCCTTTCATGGTCAAATTCCTTTTGATCCCATTCAATAACGCTTTTTTGCTGCGATTTAAGCAGGTGCTGATGTAAATTATAGTATTATTTTCAATAATGTGCGTGGATGAAACTTAGAAAAAGGGTTGATGTAGTAGATTGTGCAAGGAAAAGCCTACTTGCCGTGCTTTATATACAGCATCCAGCCACTCTGCATGAAGACCAGAGCTGGATTCCGCGTATAAAGTGCCGAACGTAGGTATTTTAATCTTAGAGCATGGTAGAGAGCTATCCTGGTTTTATTAAGGCTTATCATGATACAAAACAATCAATTCCTTACTGGAGGAACATCCTAATAATTCCATTACCTTGGCCAGAGTACCTTCCACAGTTCTATAAGAAATATTCATATCACGTGCAATTTCTTTTGAACTTTTTCCTTGGGCAAGTAATCTAAGGCAGACTGCTTGATGTTCTGATAAGCGTATCGGAAGATGTGACGATTTATGAAACAGCATCATATCCTTCTCATTTAATTTGACTGGCATGGATTCTCCTGTTTTATTTTCAGCAACATGCTCAAAAGCGATTAATACATGTTTTTCCAGTGCATTATCATCGGTATCAAGCGAGATACTCGCTACATTTTCGAATAACCGATCGCGTTCTGCGTGAAGTGTCTCAAAAAATGTTTCGAGCTCAGTCGATAATAATGGCGGAGAATTGCGCGAAATCCGCCCTATTTGTATTGCAGTACTCACCTGTAAAAATACGACGAACTCTGAAGACAACAATTGTCGAATTGGCTCATTGCAGATAATACTTGCTTCAGTGGCTACTACTATATTTTCTTTTATTTTCAGCGCATTCAATAGATCATATTGGCATTGGTAAAAATCCTTTTGCCCCTGCGCCCCCACAATCTCATTTAAAGTACGCCCAAAATGATACTCAATTCCAAGATCAGCATCGATAAACTGCCAGCCCAGTTTTTCAGCCAATAATTTTGCAAATAATCCCTTACCAGCCCCTGGTAGACCGACAATAAAAATGCGTTTGTGTTGAGCCATATTTCTTTCCTATCTGTGACCTTTTGTAATTAATACAATTACTGAATCTATGGAACATTATAAAATATGTATTTAAATAGCATCAATACGTAGAAATACCTATCAAATATTCCAATTTCTATTCAAACAAAGTTTTTAGGAATTCTTCTCTGCTAGAAATTTTTTTACAGTTAATAAATCAAGATATGCCTTTTTCTTATCGGCTGGATTACGTAAGAGATAAGCAGGATGATAGGTTACCATGAATGGAATATTATTGTAGTGATGTAATGTATTACGTAAGTGTTTCAAAGGAAGCGGTTTATTCAGTAAGAATTGCCCTGCAAAACGTCCCAAAGCCAAGATCAAATGGGGTTGAATCAACTCAATTTGACGGGCAAGATAAGGGCTGCATTGAACAATTTCATCCAACTGAGGATCTCGGTTATTGGGCGGCCTGCATTTCAAAACATTGGCAATGTAAACTTCTTCTTCAACTATCTCAATGCCTTGCAACATTTGATTGAGCAAACTTCCTGCTTTACCTACAAAGGGAAGCCCTTGTTTATCCTCATAAAAGCCTGGAGCCTCACCAATAATCATCAGTTTTGCTTTCGCACTGCCGCGAAAAAAAACAGTTTGTGTGCGGGTTTTATGTAAAGAACAACGAGTACAGGCAGCTACTTCTTTTGCTAATGCTGATAAATCCTGCCCGCATGAAGAATGAGACTGGCGTAATTCCCAGAGGTCTATTCCCATAGCCTGTAGATAATAACGATTTAAAGCATTTGACATAGAAAGCTCATTTCAAAATATAAATTGCTAGCGAAAAATTGAAGGGTTATTTTCGTTTTTAATTTTTGATAAATCAATGCTGCTTTTATTAAAATATCGTATATTCTGGTGCAGCGCAGCGGAACCCGGGAAAATATCCACTCATTTTTAACCCGGGTTCCGCTGCGCTGCACCCAGGCCACATAATATAAAGGGTTACATTATACAAACTTACTCGCCTCTGCAAGCATCACTTGGCACGCATCTGCAAATTGAGCCTCATTCCAGATGTTTTCAGTACGTAATGTTCCATTATCGAGGCATTCCTCATAAGCGGCTAATCCAATCAATATATGAGAAAATTTAATCTTTCTAAATTTGCTTAATGCTTCAAGTAACGTCAATCGTTCAATTTCAGAACCTGAAATATCATCGCCAAATTCACCATCAATCCCATTAAACCGTATAGCAAACCATTCTTCTAAAGGCTGCCCCTTCATGATAAAGCTGTGAGATATTTGCGAACCACCCAGAACTCGGGTATCCAGATACTGTTGAATATCAACGCAAATCGTATTTTTCTTTATGTAGTGTAATGCTTCGGTAAATAATAAGGTTAATTCAAATGTCTGAACCTGAACAATAGCACGTAATTCAATAAGTGACTTAAGTAGATGCTGCTTTTTCGCTTGACTTTCTTTAGCGTGGTTCTGTTGTAGATTCTTCTTTGCTTCCTTTATTTGTTGATCAAGCTTACCAATAATTGTTTGGAGGCGCATCGCATTGCTTTCTTCGATTAAAATTTGCTCATGCAACCAACCGCGCAGCGCTGCAGACAAAGAGAGTACTTGCTTACTTGAAAATGCTTTTGTTAATGCGGCATTAAAATCATCCGGAGTTAATTGATCATATAACTCTTTCGCCTTGATATAAAGATTTGCATGTTCTTCCTCCAGATGCTCTTCCAACATTTTGCGCTGCAAATCATCAATTTTAGCGGCGCTCGTTATTTCAATCATCCCTCCTCCTGGCAAAAGATAAAATCCGTGCTGTTGCGCAAAACGGATTCGTCCCTGTGCATCGGTATGGATTCTATCTACTGCTTCATTTTCAAGCTTGCCCCCCATTTGAATTTGAATAGGATATAACTGAGTAGCTGGAGGATGATAAATATCAAGTTCATCCAAGTTAAAAAGATGTGATTTATTGGTTTTCTTCAAATGGACTTTTTGTGCCACACGAAATTTTTTCCAAATCTCTGGTGTATATTCATGAATTGGAAGTTTCAACCTCATCTGACCTGGTGTTTTACCAAACTCAAACCAAGAACTTAATTGTTCATCCATTTCCATATCATAGAAATCTAATAAAATATCAAAATATTGTTGGTTCTCCATACGTTGCAAAACATCAGCGTAATTAATGAATGTCGCTGCATAAGCTAAAACTTTATAATGAGTCTTTGCTTGACTTTGATGAATTACTTGGCCGGGAAGCTTTTTGATACCTGCAATTATTTCCTGCATCATAACACGCCGCGCCAGAGGATCCGCTTCTTTATATTGGATTAACATAGGGCCAACATCCATAAATAACCGCACTAGAGATTCCTCCTCATTTTAGACAAAAGCATTTTTTATAACGTTGAGACACTTACTTTAAAACAATTAAATATCAGTTTATTCAAGTTTTTATCTCATTTTTTTGTCTTATTATAGTTAATGATTTTAAATTATTTTGCTAATATATCTTCGGTTGTCATTTGGGAAGAAAAATAATTCATGACATTAGCAAAGAATCCAAGTCCTTATTCAGCGGACACAGCGTTTCAAGATGGCAGGTTGCGCCAAGCTCAATTAAAGATGCTTGCCATGCTTGAGGTAGTGGATACGATTTGTCTTAAACATGGTTTGGACTATTGGCTTGACGCGGGAACCCTTTTAGGGGCTGTTCGGCATCAAGGTTTTATCCCCTGGGACGACGATGTGGATATTGCCATGCCACGTGCTAGCTATGAACAATTTTTACGTGTAGCGCCAGCAGAAATCCCAGACTGGATGTGGCTACAAACAATTCATAGCGATCCAGGCTATTTTAATATGGCTACCCCTTTAAAAATCAGGGATCGCTCCAGCCGTTTTATTGAAAAACACGAAAAAGGTAATGAGCCTTACATTCAAGGTATCTTTATTGACGTTTTTGTCTATGACACCATGCCTGTAGATCCCAAACAACGCAAGCGATATAAATTCTATGCTAAAAAGCTCTCACGTTTGTTAAGTACCAAATACAGTAAAGTAAAAATAGGGCACTATCCTGCCTTTTATAAAGCTGTAGCCTCTTTTATTCCCAAGTCTCTACTTGAGTTGTGTTTGCAAAAAATTATTCATCAAGCAAATACCAGTAGGAGCCCTTATATAGGACGAGGTTATAATTGCGTAGGAAGAAATTTAATCAAAAAAGATGAAATATATCCTTTACAACGTGTTGCGTTTGAGACCAAAAAATTTAATATTCCACAAAATGCAGAAATATTTCTTATTCAACAATATGGAGATTATTTGCAGTTACCTCCCGAAGAGCAAAGAGTAATGAGACATTGCAAGGAGCTTATTCCTCACCTGGAAGAAATCATATAAGTTTTCCTTTTCATTTTTGCCTACTTGCCGTGCATAAAACGCGAAACGTAGGCATTTTAATTTTAATCATGCTATGAGATACCTTTTCCTAGATTATTGACAGATAATCATGCAATCGGTTATTATTATACCCACTATCAAACAAGCACATCATTAAAGAGGCTTAAACACATCATGGACATAATCTCTTAAGTACGCCCTAAACACGGGGCAATGACGGTAGCAGTTGCACTAACTGCCTATTTGCACTACTTAAGTGAGTTACATGATGCATAAACCAATTCAATTTAAAGATCTTTGTCTTTCTTTTCCCCATAAAACATGTTTTGTGGACTTTGGCGGCCAAATTTCTTATGGCAGTCGTATCGCGATTATTGGGCGTAACGGTTCTGGAAAATCTACCCTACTTAAATTACTTGCAGGAATACTTGAACCAACTGACGGTGACATCTGTTTCCCTAAAGAATTAAACATAGGTTATGTGCCACAAATTATTGAAGAATTTGATTCATTAAGCGGAGGGCAACGTTTTCATAAATTATTAACTCAGGCACTAGCCTCCGATCCTGATCTTTTGATGCTTGATGAACCCAGTAATCACTTGGATCGTACCAATCGCCGCTCTTTGATGAGAATGCTTGCTGACTATCGGAACACTTTGATTATGGTGACTCATGATATTGAATTATTGCAATCCACTATAGATACGATTTGGCATATAGATGATGCTGAAGTACGTGTCTTTACGGGATGTTATGAGGATTATTTACGAGAAATCAATATTCAACGCAGTACAATTGAAGGTGAAATTGCAGATCTGATACGTCAGAAAAAACAAATCCACTCAGACATGATGAGAGAACAGGCACGGGCTAAGAGCAGTAGAACTCAAGGTGAAAAACACATCCAGCAAAGAAAGTGGCCTACCATCGTTTCGCAGAGCAAAGCAAGAAATGCGCAAGAGACCTCGGGTCGTAAAAAAAGTGCAATCAATCAAAAGAAACAAGAATTAACTCAGCGTTTATCTGCACTTTACGTACCTGAAGTCATTCATCCTAAATTTGCTGTGCATGGGGTAGAAACCAATCAAACTTTAGTGACAGTCAGTGAGGGTACTGTCGGTTATGAGCAAAATAATTCTATTCTGCGGGAATTGAGTTTCTCAATAAAAGCATGCGAACGGATTGCGATTCATGGGAACAATGGCTCCGGTAAATCCACTTTGCTCAAGGCCATTTTGAACAATAAAGCGGTAATAAAAGAAGGAGCCTGGGCTGTACCCCACACACATGAGATTGGTTATCTAGACCAGCATTACAACAATCTGCCATCAGAGAAGACGGTATGGGACGTTATAAGCTATTTCTTAACGGATAAATCCTATAACGAAATTAGGAGCTATTTAAATGATTTTTTATTTCGAAAAAATGAAGAAATTAATGCGTTAGTTTCAACCTTATCCGGTGGAGAAAAAGCCAGACTTTCCTTGGCACAAATTGCGGCAATTACACCCAAGCTACTTGTTTTGGATGAAATAACCAACAACCTGGATAGAGAAACTCGAGCTCATGTAATCCAGGTGCTCAAAGTTTATCCTGGTGCCATGATTGTGATTTCTCATGACCCTGATTTTTTGAGTGCTATTGAAGTAACTGACGAATATGAAATTAAAGATGGGTTATTAAGATCCATATAGGGCCTGTTTGCATTTCCACTATTTTGACTTAAGTAGCGACATGCAAACAGATCTGAATTGTAGCGAAAACCGAGTAAAAAGTATGAATAAAAAAGACATTTCACTAAGCAAATTTTTTCTTAATCTGGTAAAGCCCTATAAAGGGTGTGTTATTGGATTATTATTTACTGCTGCATATTGGGGAATTAATAATTCACTTTCACCTTATATGTTAAAACTTATCATTGATAAGGTTGCTGCCTATTCAGGCGATAAAGCAGCTGTATTTAATGCGATAAAACCCAACGTCATCATATACATTACACTATGGATTTTGATTGCAATTGATATGCGTCTTTCAGATTGGTTTCGTTTAAAGTTATTCCCCTACATCCGTTATGATTTGGTGAATCACATGTTTGCTTATTTGAATCAGCATTCACATCGCTTTTTTCAAAATAACTTTGCAGGAAGTTTATCCAATAAAATTTCTGATATGACTGCAGGCACCATAGCGATATTCACAACGATCGATGATGCAGCAGCCCAAATTGTTGGTCTCATCATTGCAATTATCAGCATGCTGCTTGTGCATCCTGTATTCGCCTTAATTTTACTTATTTGGGCGAGTATATTTTTGGGAATTGCCATGATTTATTTCAAACCGGTCCAGGATCTGTCCAATTTGTTTGCTACCAGTAAAACGACATTAGTCGGGAAAATTGTTGATAGCATCAGCAATATTACAAACTTGCGTTTGTTTTCCAGAGCAAGCTACGAGAATGAATTAATTCGAAATACAGCTCAAGATACCACAGATAAAGATCAGAGCATGCAATGGACTATTTTGAAAATGCGTACTTTTTGGGATGCAAGTATCATCGTGCTGATTGCTGCAAATTTATATATGTTGGTCATTATGTACAGTAAAAACCAAGTATCAATCGGTGATTTTAGTTTTATTATCTCATTATCAATCAGCATTTTTTATAATTTATGGTATCTGGCAAGTCAATTTGTACTTTTTGCAGAAGAACTAGGTAAATGCAGGCAAGCCCTAACCTTGCTTTCAGAGCCACATGAGATTACTGATAAACCCAATGCACAACCTCTAATTGTCACTCAAGGTCATATTGAATTTAGAAATGTGAGTTTTCACTATGATGACGGAGCGCATCTTTTTAAAAATAAATCCGTAGTCATAGAGCCTGGACAAAAAATTGGTCTTGTGGGTTTATCGGGCTCTGGAAAAAGCACTTTTGTTAATTTGATTCTCCGTTTGTTTGACGTAGAAGCGGGGAAAATTTTGATTGATGGAAAAAATATTTGCGATGTTACCCAAGAGTCATTACGCGAAAACATTGCGATGATTCCTCAGGATGTGACGCTATTTCATCGCACTTTAATGGAGAATATTCGCTATGGCCGCATTGATGCAACGGATGCAGAAATCATTTCTGCATCAAAAAAAGCACACTGCCATGAATTCATTTCCCGACTTCCTGAAAAATATAATGCCTTAGTTGGTGAACGCGGCATTAAGTTATCGGGAGGACAACGACAGCGGATTGCTATTGCCAGAGCTATGTTAAAAAATGCACCCATTCTGATTCTGGATGAAGCGACCTCTGCCTTGGATTCACTGACTGAAAAATTAATTCAGGATGGTTTGCATGTGTTAATGCAAAATAGAACGACGATTGTTATTGCCCACCGACTCTCTACATTATCTGAAATGGATCGGATCTTGGTCTTTGAAAAAGGTCGTATCATCGAAGATGGTTCACATGAGGAACTCATTAAAATACCAAGTCATTACAGCCGTATGTGGCAGATGCAGGCTGGGGGGTTTTTACCTGATAAGTTATAGATTGGTAGCCTGGGTGCAGTGAAGCGAAAGCCGGAGAGCTTTCGTAGATTTCCTGGGTTTCGCTTCACTGCACCCAGGCTACGTTAATGCTACATCGAAGCGTGTTCAGTAACTGTTTTTTTACTTCGTTCATACTGCGTGAACAGTTCAGCAAGTGCATCCGGGGTAGCATCTTTTTTAGCATCAATTGTGCGTTCATTCCATTTGGGAATTCGAACTGCCTTAAAAAAATGATCTTCCGCTTGTTCAAAGCGTTTATCAAAATCGGCCGTATAAATCTTGCTAAACCCAATAATTTCTTCCTTGTCATTTGTCTCTAACTCGAGAATGGCTTTTTGAATCGCAGTTTTGGCATCTAATTTTGTACCCTTGATCCCATCCTCCAAGATCTTTTTAGCCGCTTCAAGCGTTTCTGAAAAAACAACTTCATGACCTAATGAGTAACCACAAACTTGTTCATACGTCATTGCGTGGAAAGGAGAAACTAAATAAGAAGCCAAATCGGAAAAACCATCACCTACCTTGGTGTATGCAGGACTAACAATTGCGTATATCTTTTTCATTTTATTCCCTAAAAATTAAAATATATAAAAAGTCTGCTCATAAACATGAACTGACCCAATCTCCATTTAAGTGCGCTTAAATATTATCATACTTGTCTTATTTGTATATAAGTGTCTGCCATCTCTTGGATATAAATGTTGTATCTTAATCAGGCTGTGTATCCTTAATAAAATAAACCAACAAAATTGAGAAAAGGGTACAAAATGGTAATACTCATAAATAAGTCCGAAGGGAGTGACGTGCAAGGAGACGCGGAGCGGAAAACCGGAGTGTACACGCAGTCACATGAGAATTTGAGCACCACATCGATGAAACAATCCGCCTCCTCAGTAGCGTTTGGGAAGAAGTCTAATGAACATTTAGAGTAATTTTCACCCACTCATCTATACTCAAAGTACCCAGTAAAAAATTTTGATTTTTTTGCAGGACGCAATGCTGGGGCTGACAAAAAAGGAGTGTTTTATGAAAGTTAATTATTTGGTTACTTCCCTCATTTTAATACCACTATATAGTTTCAGCCAGACTCAAGATGATGTTACTACTTTAACCATTTCACAAAATCCGGAGAATAAAAACAGCCATGTCATCACATACTCTAACGAAACAGAAAATTTAAAACAAAATAAGTTGCTTACCCGCAGCATTGAATATCCTACTCAAATCATTCGTATGGAGAAAAATATAGAAAGCCAGCAATTTTCTTGCGATGAGGTGAATGATCAAATTGATAAAATCTTAGTACAACATATAGTAAATGAAAAATTTTCTTATGCAATTTATATTAGTTGTTATTATAACCCAGAAACTAAATTGGCAACCCAATTCATTATCAACAGTTATTTTGACCCTTTAAGTGATGAAGCAATTACGTACTTGGAATCCTATCTCAGTGAATATAATGGTGCAGATCTGTTAGGAACACAATACAAAATTGAATCTGCAAAAGGTCTCGTCATTTCCTTAGAGATTGCTGCAGGAATGAAAAAAAAACCCAATAGACCTCCTTTTACGGAATATAGAAAAGACCATAGTAGTTTCTATTTCAAAAGCAATTACGAAATGAAAAATAAGTTATTTAGTGATATTTATCAAAATTTCTTTACTCCTGATCCTGATAAAATACTTCCCTTCCTGGATAAATGGGTTTCTTCACATGCAAGCTCTATTTATAAAGCGGTCTTAAGAGATTCAAATTATGTTGAACTACTGCCTGAAAAAATTTTTCTTATGGATAATGAGGAAATATTTGTCTCGAACTTGAAACAATATTTTTCACATTTCTGTGAACCCTATGAAAATCATCGATGCTTGAAGCGAGCGGGAACAATTGGCAGTGAAGAAAACTATTCTGAGGTCGCTTCGTAAAATTATGAATAAAAAGTAGCCTGGGTGCAGCGAAGCGGAACCCGGGAAATGCAGCATGACTGATCCCGGGTTCCGCTTCGCTGCACCCAGGCTACATACAAATACCCCTAACCCAACTCCGGTTCAAATGCAGATACCTTTCGGGGCTTTAATTCACCTTGTTCCTCAGCAATGGCTTTATCATTCACAATCTTAGTCACACATGCATCAGACCAAACATTTAAAGCAGTTTCCAGCATATCAATTAAACCATAGAAAGGTAAAATAACCCCCATAAGCACAATAGGGACATTCATGCTGGATAACAAACTAATGCTCAGAAAAAAACATCCCATAGGTACACCGGCATTTCCAATAGCAGCTACTGTGGCAACGAACACCCATAAAACCATTGTGCCATAAGAAATTGGCATACCGTGATTCTGCATTAAATAAATCACTGTAGCAAAAATAAAGGCGGCACAACCATTCATATTAATACTGGTGCATAAAGGTAAAACAAAACGACTTACCGATGGTTTTACCTGCAAATTCTTTTCTATAGTATTCATTGTGACAGGTAATGTCCCTACTGAAGACTTGGAGAAAAAAGCTACTGATAATGCAGGAAGCATGGAGCGCATTGCGGCAAAAGGCTGAATCTTATTCTTTTTTAACCATAAAGGTAATACTACAAAACCTTGAACTAAATTAGCTAAAACAACAATCAGTAAATATTCACCTATGCCTTTAATATCCATACCCGAGCGCAACTGCACAACGGTTGACGTAATAAAGCCAAATAATCCCAATGGAATTACTGTGATAATCCAACGTGTCATGACTAAAAACATACCATGCGCACCACGGAAAAAACGCGTAATGGTCTCACGAGACTCCTCATCAGGAATTTGTCGCACGGCAATACCGATAATAATACTTAAGAACAATACCCCCATTACTTGTTGTTCAAGAAAAGGAGATAATAAATTGGTAGGTATAATATTTGCCAGATATCCTAAATAACCTAAACTACTCGCTGACTTGACTGTATGTGCATCGAGATCAACCTGAACCGAGCTGGGTTGAATTAAAATGTAAAGCAAACAGCTAATCACTGCAGCTACGATTGTAGTAGAAAAAGTATACTTAATCGTTCGTTGCCAAATTTTTTTCATGAAACCATCAGTTTTGTAATTTGCCAAGGTAACAATTATCGATAAAGAAATAATGGGTAAACTAATGCACTTGAACAACTTAATAAACAAATCAGAAATCAATAAACCAGTCTCTTTCAAAACAACTATATTTGACATCCCGCTCACAATACCCAAACCTATCATTAAAGCGTAAATCAAAGGAGTGCTGAAAATAAATTTTTTTTGTTGATGCGCTGCACACATGTTGGTGATCCTTAAAAAATAAAAAAAATGAATTAAAAGAGTGGGTTAGCAACAACAAGAAAGGAGTTTAAAATGAGCGAGAGTGGAACGATGAGTCGTTTGATTCGAGTGAGTTAACATATAACCTTACACCTGTATGATTAAAATATGTGCAATGAGAAATATTCTAACACATTCGATAGGTTCGTCAAGAAATTTTAAATGGCAAAAACGATTAATCAACCAATTCAATACAATTGATTTGTTGCTTTAAACGAATGATCCGGCGGTAAGCATCTTCTATACGCTGCTGTTCTATTTTTTGCTCAAAAATCAAACGTTCAATGATCTCAATCAATTCAGGAGCCGTAATTTTTGCCAATTGATTCGCAAAGATCAGCATATCTGCTCCAGCATTGATTGTCAGACATAAAGCATCTTCAAGCGAATAATGATCTGAGATTGCCTGCATTTGTAAGTCATCTGCAATGATTACTCCATCATAGCCTATAGTCTCACGCAATACACCTGTTAAAATTTCATGAGATAAGGTTGCAGGTAACCCCTGATTATCCAACTGCTTATTCACTACATGTGCTGTCATAATCATAATTGGTTTATAAATATCGCGCACTAATTGGTAATAGGGAACCAACTCTTCTTTATGGAATGTTTTTGTAACATCGACAAATCCTTTATGAGTATCGCCCACCGCGCTACCATGGCCTGGGAAATGTTTGTAACAACATGCAATACCATGATGATAAAAGACATCAACAAATTTTTTGGCCAAATGAATTACATCGTTATGATCCGCTGAAAAACTACGCTGTAAACTTCCAATAATTCCTTGCTCATCTTGTAAATGCAAATCAACAACTGGAGCAAAATTAAGATTAAAACCCAAAGATTTTAATGTAAATGCCATTTGAGTTAACTCAGCCTGTAAAGCCTCAGCTGATAATTGGGCCATGCTATGCGCACTCATAGTCGGCATACATCCTTCAACCCGAGACAATCGATCTATGGCTCCTCCTTCATAATCTATTGCAATTAATAAAGGCGAACCATTATTTTTGTAATTTATTTCTGCAGAATAATAATTAAGTTGATGCGTTAAACGTTTGATTTGCGCCTGGTTTTTTAAATTTTTACCATATATACCCGTAGAAGCATCTTGATCAAATAACAAAACGCCGCCTAATCCATCTGTGGAAAGCCACTCAGCTACAGGACTTTTGTCATGAAGGTCACAGCCCTCAAATCCCATAACCAACATTTGACCAATTTTATTTCTAAGAGTAATCATCAGTCGCTCCGTCAACAAAACAAGGAAAAACCTTTCCTAAAAAAAGTTGCTGTTGTAACGAGAATCATACACAAAGATAAAAATTAATGCCATTTATATCTTTTTTGGAGGTATTGCTGGAATATCACTAAAATTACAACTGCAATTACCTGCCCCCTTGGGAGGAAGAGGGACTAGTGAGAAATCACTAGAAAAGCAAACAGTCACGTTCCAAGCTGAATCACCAGGATTTATTGAATTGGGTAAAGACCAATAATTTTTAGCAATATAAGTTTTCCCTTCGTCACTTTGCCAAAAAACTGGGGAAAACTGAGCTTTATACATTAATTTCTCACCTGGTGTGCAAGGAAAAGTCTGACGGGTCCAGGATTTTTTAGCAGGTACAGTAACTGTTGTTAAAACTTTGGCAGTTACAGCATCCATTACATCTACTGACACATTATAATCGGTCCAACAATTATCTTTAACTAAAGTGTAATAACAAGTCACTTCAGTAGCCCAAAGAGAATTTGATAAAATCAGGCTGGGAATGAAAATAAAAGTTCTTACTAACATGATTCAATCCTTTTATTTAGAGCATAGCAACAAATTTGTTTTGTCTCAAAGGCAGACAACATCAAAATGTATCGCAACAGTATTAATGTATCGCAACAGTATTAAAGTCTATTTATTCATAGTATATACAATATCAATCATAAATTTGGGCCAAGGGTTGATTTTATTATCTGACCTGTATAAGCTTGCCCAAATTGGGAGAGATGGCCGAGCGGTCGAAGGCGCACGCCTGGAAAGTGTGTATACGGCAACGTATCGAGGGTTCGAATCCCTCTCTCTCCGCCAAGTTTGATAAATGGCAGTTAAATCAGTTCAGGTTCCCAAGTTAATGTTTACTCGTACGGTTGGATTTTGAGCGCAGACTCATATGATGCGCCACATACGAGACTGAGCACATACGACTGAATTACCTGCCGTTTTTTATGTTTAATATTCCCATAGGTGCTTTTGCAATGATGGAAGTGAAAATCCTTATTTGTGGGCATGCAAGAGATTATGAACAATTCATTTAGGGATATGGCATATGAAATTAATTGTAATAGGAATTTTATTCTCATTTAATGCAATCGCTGGTGATTATTTCCCTAAACTGACATCACAAGATCAGCCATGGTCTGTTACTGCAAGTGCTGGTACAGGCAATTATCAGATAACATCCAGAGACAAAAATGTCCCAATAGGACGATTAGCGCTAGCCAATGAAATGATGCTTGCGGGAAATATTGCTTTAGGCTTGGAATTAGGACTGCAAACGGGTACTCACATAAAACTGAACATGCCCCAAGAAACTTTTCTTGCCCTTAAAAAATGGATTCCTATGCAAACTACTCTTGCCCCTACCTTGGATTTATTGATAACCAGCAAAAGCGATCCCTTGGGCAATAGTGCTTTTTTTGCTCAACTAAAAGGTGGCCTTGCTTACCGACATTGGCGGGATAAGCGTGTTCCTTTGAACGATATTTCTCAATTAGCAGGTGAAGTACAGGCTGGATTTGGTTATCCAATCACCGCATTAGCCAGCCTAAGCTTACTGTATCAAGGAATATTCAGCGGGAATGGACCAAATTTTCATTTGGATACCTACTCTAAAAGAGAGCAATTATCTAACATTCCTACCTTACATGCCGTACTCTTGGGATTATCGGTTAACCTATAAGTGCTCCTCATTCAGACTGTTTACATTCCTCCTATGCCCACAAACTGAATGCATACTACGCGTCACACAGCGATATTAGGCTATAATGTAATCAAAATGGATCTGCTTCTCTATTGAATTGCAGGGAGTATTATCATGAAAGAACAACATTATGCCTATAAAATCACTCATGGCGCATCAGGCTTAAATTGCCCTCATTCCGCCTTGGAAAAAGATAGGATGGTGGATTTATTAAAAGAAATAGAAAGCCAGCATGGCGAAGGGATATTCTGGATATTTAAACAATTTGGCGATCAACCTCAAGAACCGCTGTGCATCATAGACTGCTCAAAAAAACGAATTTACTTTCATTATTCCGGCGAAGTTGAAGACTTAAAGGATGCTATAGCCAACCTAAGCCATTAGCCTACTGTCTCAAAATGAATCATATAACATTTTTAAATCAAAGTGATTATTATTGATTTATTTTGAGTTTATTTGTCACATAAAAACCCTGGACAAAAGACCTTTTTTTAGTCAATATTCCATCAATTTTTATTTCCACACAAAGAGAATATTTATGTCTTTAAAATCCAAAATAATTATTTTAAGCGCCCTCATTTTTAGCCTATTACCCTGTACTTACGCAGCCGCAAAACACGTTGATAGTGATACTGCCATCCAAAATGCTGTTTTATTCTATATAAACGAATACAGGCAGAAACATGGTTTATCCAAGCTAACAATGGACAATCGTATGGTCATTCAAGCCAGGCAACATTCTCAGGACATGGCCAATCATCGCATGCCTTTTGGTCATCAAGACTTTGGAAAGCGTGTTGCTAAATTGCGCTCACAAATTAAAAATACTGGAGGTGCAGCCGAGAACGTTGCATACAACTACAAGACAGCTCAAATTGTAGTCAGTCAATGGGTTAAAAGTCCGGGGCATCGAAGAAATATTGTAGGAAATTATAATCTGACAGGTATAGGTATTGCCCGCGATAAGCAAGGTAAACTCTATTACACCCAACTTTTCCTGCAAACGGGCAAAAGTCCCCGAAGTTACACAGTAAGAAGACCTTACGTCGGCGTTCCCTTCTTTGGTATCAAAAGACAGGGTTAGGCAAGAGAATTAAAAATTCGTAGCCTGGGTGCAGCGAAGCGAAACCCGGGTTCCATTTTGCTGCACTCAGGCTACACGATTAATAGTATCCCTATTGTGCCATCCGCATGCCGCTCATTTTTCTCACTAATTCAATGAGCTGCACATTGTTTTTCCAACTTTAACGAAATCTTTGCAAAAAACCATGGAAATTATGTGGCATTAGGAGCAAGACTGGCCTATCATAGAATCATAGACAGTACACATTGTTCAGCCAACATCATTACTTAGGGAGCCAGATTGAGAGTGCGGTGTGCAAGCTTAGCGTGTACTAAGAAGCCTAAAACACTCCGGAGGAGTCCACCTTGGTAAACAGGACTGTACTCAATCTTACTGTCTATCCGGATTCCATAAAAGGGCGTATTAAAATAATACGCCCTTTTTTATTTACTTCCTTACCATTAAATAAGTAATAACAAGATACATGCCTGGATGATTTGCTACTGCGCACGGGATCACTCCTTACTTATCCGACTATTTTTTTTATATATAACCACTATAATCAAATAGTTAAACCTAAGTTAGTATTATAATTAAATATATAGTTACAAAACGGACGTTCGCTCAAATGGATATTTTATTAATTTTTCTCACACTGTTCTTTTTTAGCTTATCCTTTGGGCTAATCAGATTCTATGATTATTTATCAAGGAGCGAATCATGAGCTTGTATTTAAGCTGTGGAATCATTGCTTTCGGCTTATTAATTTTTTTGTTAGTTGTATTATTCAAGCCCGAATTATTCTAATCAGTGGATTTTTAATTTAAATATGGGAATGGACCCCTATGACAAAACCTGGTCTCCTGCAAATTGCGTTTTATCTGTGCTTTTTATTGCTTCTTGTAAAACCTTTAGGCTGGTACATGGCACGGGTATATCAAGACCGACCCTGTTTTTTAAACACCTTATTAAAACCTTTTGAGCACCTAATCTATAAACTTTGCGGCATTCATACTCAAGAGGAAATGGGATGGAAAACCTATTTATCGAGCATGCTCTTTCTTAATTTAGTAGGATTACTCATCGTTTACCTCGTACAACGTATCCAATTCTATCTACCACTGAATCCTCAAGAATTTGCTTCTCCTTCTCCTGAACTTGTATTTAATACCGCTGCAAGCTTTATTTCCAATACAAATTGGCAGGCCTATAGCGGCGAAGCAACGATGAGTTATTTCACACAAATGTTTGCCCTAACAGTACAAAACTTTATTTCAGCAGCGACGGGCATGTCTTTATTAATTGCAATAATACGGGGACTCGTAAAACATGAAAGTAACAGTCTAGGGAATTTCTGGGTAGATACTGTTCGCGGAATACTCTATATCTTATTGCCTTTGTCATTGATTTTTGCTCTCATTTTGTGCTCACAAGGCATCATTCAGAATTTTAAGCCCTATCAAAAAATTAACTTGACTCAGCCGTTTACTTATCAGAAACCTGCAACCGATGTAACAGGTCAAGCTGTCTCGGATAATCAAGGCAATTCTAAAACAACATCTGTACGCATAACAGAACAAATTATTCCGATGGGGCCTGTAGCGTCACAAGTTGCCATTAAACAGCTAGGTACTAATGGGGGTGGTTTTTTTAATACCAATTCGGCTCATCCGTTTGAAAACCCTAATCCACTCACCAATTTTCTGGAAATGGTAGCGCTTTTACTGATTCCGGCAGCTTTTTGCTTTACATTTGGCACTTTAGTACATGATAAAAGACAAGGATGGGCACTATTAATCGCCATGTCCATTCTGTTTGTTCCATGCTTAATATTTGACGCAATAGTTGAACAAAAAGGAAATCCTGCATTTCAACACATGGGGATTGATACTACAGCCCAACCTGAACTTTATCCTGCAGGAAACATGGAGGGCAAAGAGACTCGTTTTGGCATTGTCAATTCGGCAATTTGGGCAACTGCTACAACTGCGGCCTCCAACGGTTCAGTCAACTCCATGCTTGATTCATTTACGCCTTTTGGCGGTTTAATTCCTTTATGGATGATGCATTTAAATGAAGTCAGCTTTGGTGGCGCTGGTTCCGGATTATATGGCATGTTGATGTTCGTTATTCTTACTGTATTTGTTGCAGGGCTTATGGTCGGCAGAACTCCTGAATATTTAGGTAAAAAAATCGAGCCTTATGAAATGAAAATGGCGTCCATTTCTGTTTTAATTATGCCTTTAATTGTGCTTATCGCTACAGCCTATGCTTCAGTCACAGATATAGGAACAAGCTCCATAGCCAATCCCGGGACACATGGCTTTACAGAAATCCTCTATGCGTTTACTTCGATGGGAAATAATAATGGCAGCGCTTTCGCCGGTTTAAATGCCAATACCCCCTTTTATAATATTGTGGGTGGCATGCTGATGTTAATTAGCCGCTATTGGCTCGCTATTCCGGCCCTGGCAATTGCTGGCTCACTCGTCAGGAAAAAAAGGATTCCCAACAGTTCAGGTACATTAGCAACTCATACACCTCTTTTTATTACTTTATTAGTCTGTATCATCATCGTTCTTGGCGCATTGTCCTTTTTACCGGCTCTTGCTCTTGGTCCTATTGCGGAACATTTGATGCTTTGGGGGAAATATGGATACTAAATCGCACTCCATTTGGGATTTTGGCATTATCAAAACTGCGTTACTCGATGCATTGTTTAAATTGACACCTCATATACAAATAAAAAATCCCGTAATGTTTACCGTATACGTCAGCTCAATTATCACTACAGTTCTTTTTATAAAAGCACTTCTGGGAGATGGGGAGGCCCCACCATTTTTTATCCTTGCGATTAGTTTATGGCTTTGGTTTACACTCTTGTTTGCCAATTTTGCGGAAGCTATGGCGGAAGGTCGCGGCAAAGCCCAGGCTCAAGAGCTACGGCGAGCACGTCAGGAAATTCAGGCTAAAAAATTAACAAAAAAATCGAAAAGTGCAAAATTCACTATTATTCCCTCAGTGCAATTACGTTCCGGGGATCTGGTCCTGGTTGAGGCCGGTGATTTCATCCCCAGTGATGGAGAGGTCATTGAAGGGATTGCCTCGGTTAATGAAAGTGCTATAACTGGGGAAAGTGCGCCAGTAATTCGTGAAAGTGGTGGAGACCGTAGTGCAGTAACTGGAGGCACGCAAGTGATTTCTGATTGGCTTATCATTCGTATTACCTCCAATCCAGGGGAAACATTTCTGGATCGAATGATTACCTTAGTAGAAGGAGCAAGAAGACAAAAAACACCTAACGAGCTTGCATTGACCATTTTACTTGCCGCTTTAACCATCGTGTTTTTAGTGGTTTGTAGTACTTTACTTTCTTTTTCTATTTATAGTGTATCAGTATCTAAAACGGGTTCGGTAATTTCAATCACGGTGCTTGTTGCCCTTTTTGTTTGTCTGGCTCCAACAACTATTGGCGGACTGCTTTCTGCAATTGGTATTTCTGGCATGGACCGAATGATTCAAGCGAATGTCATCGCTTTATCCGGCCGTGCAGTTGAAGCTGCAGGTGATATCGACGTTTTATTGCTTGATAAAACAGGAACAATTACTTTAGGCAACCGTCAGGCAACTGAATTTCTTCCCGCAGAAGGAGTCGATATTACAGAGTTAGCCGATGCAGCTCAGTTAGCGTCTCTAGCTGATGAAACTCCAGAAGGCCGAAGTATTGTTATTCTTGCTAAAAGAAAATATAAATTACGTGGCAGAGCACTTGCTCAAT
The DNA here is from genome assembly GCF_001648595.1 of Legionella bozemanae. Taxonomy (GTDB): domain Bacteria; phylum Pseudomonadota; class Gammaproteobacteria; order Legionellales; family Legionellaceae; genus Legionella; species Legionella bozemanae. Next base: position 69,386 of record NZ_LBAW01000004.1, read on the forward strand.
TGAAAGCAACATTTATTCCTTTTACAGCACAAACACGTATGAGTGGAGCAAATCTCGGCACCCGGCAAATTCGTAAAGGCTCAGCTGAAGCGATTGAAGAATACATCAATCAGTTAGGTGGCAGCGTTCCTGAAAATGTGAAAACCAATGTTGAGATTATTTCACGTCAAGGAGGAACAGCTCTGGTTGTTGCTGAAGGCCCAAAAATATTGGGTATCATTCGTCTTAAAGACGTTATTAAAGGAGGAATTCGTGAACGTTTTGCGCAGTTGCGGCAAATGGGTATTAAAACCATTATGGTAACAGGCGATAACCCTCTAACCGCAGCTTCAATTGCTGGTGAAGCAGGAGTAGATGATTTTCTTGCCAATGCAAAACCCGAAGATAAACTCAATTTAATTCGCGATCTGCAAGCTAAAGGCCATTTGGTGGCGATGACTGGCGATGGAACCAATGATGCACCTGCACTTGCTCAAGCGGATGTCGCTGTTGCAATGAATTCAGGAACACAAGCAGCAAAAGAAGCAGGTAATTTGGTGGATCTGGACTCAAATCCAACTAAATTGATTGAAGTCGTGGAAATAGGTAAGCAGCTGCTTATGACACGTGGAGCTCTGACGACTTTTAGCCTCGCCAATGATATAGCTAAATATTTTGCCATTTTACCTGCCGCATTTGGAACTACTTATCCCGTCCTCAATACATTCAATATTATGCACCTTTCAACACCACAAACGGCAGTGCTTTCCACAGTAATTTTTAATGCAATTATTATTGTTCTTCTCATTCCTTTAGCGTTACACGGGGTTAAATACCGACGTCTTCCTGCAGCACAACTTCTGCGAAATAATGTAATCATCTATGGGATAGGTGGATTAATTGTACCTTTTATTAGCATCAAAATGATTGATATGCTTTTAACTACATTGGGCTTAACAGGATAAAAAATGGTTAGAGAAGCTCTAAAACAAATAAAAACTGCTTTAATGTTTCTACTTATTTTTTCTCTACTCACGGGTTTAATTTATCCTGCTGTCGTTACTGCATTAGCCCAAGTATTTTTCCCTTATCAAGCAAATGGCAGTTTATTGCAACTTGACGGAAAAGCCATTGGTTCCACATTAATTGGACAACATTTTGATGCACCCAACTACTTTTGGGGACGTCCTTCCGCCACCACGCCATTTCCCTATAATGCCGCCAGTTCTTCAGGATCAAATATGGGACCGTCTAATCCAGAATTTTTGGCAACTGTAAAAAAACGAGTTGATCACTTGCAGCAGTATAATTTGGACAATCCAAATAAAATAAGCAAGCAATTAATTCCCGTTGATTTAGTTACTGCATCTGCCAGTGGCCTGGATCCTGAGATAAGTCCGCTGGCAGCTTATTATCAGATACCACGTATCGCCAAAGCACGTCATGTCTCAGAACAAGAAATTCAAGAATTAGTGAATCAGCTAATAAAAAAACGTACCTTATATCTTTTGGGGGAACCACGAATTAATGTATTGGAGCTTAATTTGGCTCTGGATCATCTAAGGACCACTCAATGACTGACAAACGCCCCGATCCTAATGCATTATTACAACAGGTTATCGAAGAAGAGCAACAAAAACAGCGCGGCAAACTCAAAATTTACCTCGGGGCTGCCCCAGGAGTAGGGAAAACATACTCCATGCTTCATGAAGCAATGGGAGAACAGGCTAAAGGATTGGATATAGTAGTAGGGATTGTTGAATCTCATGGGCGTGTAGAAATCGAAGAAATACTTAAAAATTTCATAGTGTTACCTAAAATAACAGTCGATTATCACGGCAAAAAACTACAAGAATTTGATCTGGATTCTTCCTTAAAAAGAAACCCGGGGTTAATTCTCATCGATGAAATGGCGCATACAAATGTGAGTGGCGTACGGCATAAAAAACGCTGGCAAGATATTAAAGAATTGCTCGATCGTGGAATTGATGTATATACCACACTCAATGTTCAACATATAGAAAGCCTCAATGACGATGTGTCACAAATCATTCATGCTCCTGTTCAGGAAACTGTTCCTGATTTCATGATAGAGAGAGCGAATACCATCGAGTTAGTAGACTTAGCTCCAGAAGACTTGTTAAAACGCCTTGCTGAAGGCAAAGTTTATGTTCCCAAACAAGCGCGACTTGCTGCTGAGTTTTATTTTCGCAAAGGGAATTTAATGGCATTACGCGAACTGGCATTAAGGACCCTGGCAAAACAGGTTAATACACAAGTGCTTTTATACAGGCAAGGTCAAGGTATTAGACACATCTGGCCCATAATGGAAAAAATACTGGTTTGCGTTGGTCCAGGTCCTGAATCACATAAATTGATTCGAGCAGCCAAAAGAATGGCTACCAGTTTGCAAGCGGATTGGATTGCTGTATATGTGGATTCTACACGGACCCAATTATCCCCGACACAACGCAATCAAGCCATAAAAAATTTATTTTTTGCAGAACAATTAGGGGCTGAAACTCATATTTTGATGGGTTATGACCTTGTTAAAGAAATTATCAATTTTTCCCGTGAACAAAATGTCACCCTCATTATGATCTGCAAACGCATTCATCATCGCTGGAGGAATTTTTTCTTACGTAGTCTTGCTGATGAGGTATTGCGCTATAGTGGCGAAATTGATGTGTATACCATGACCGAAGTAACAAAGAAAACAAGAAAAAAATCTCTTACCAAACCCATGACTCCCTGGCTTCATTATTTTTTATCAACCAGCATTGTAGCAATCACCACACTTATTAGTTATTTAATTTATCCTTTAGTAAATGAAAGTAGTTTAATCCTGGTTTATTTAATAGGAATAATTTCTACTGCCATCTTAGGACGCCCAGGTCCGGCAATTTCGGGAATTATTCTGAGCATTTTGGCGTATGATTATTTATTTATTCCACCTTACTACAGTTTTTTCATGGACAAATCAGATTATTTCTTCACTTTAGTTATGATGTTCATTTTAGCACTCCTTATGTGTCAGTTAACTTTAGTTACTCGTCGCCAGTCAGAAATGGCACGTCTTGCAGAATATCAAACATCCGCTTTGTACACATTAAGTCGAAGATTATCCAGAACACGTGGAATAATCAGATTACTGCGAACAGGAATCAATTTTATTTCGGAAATTTTTCACTGCGAAATTATCGCCTTACTGCCCAAAAATGGACGTCTTATTGTTCGTGCACGCGCAAAATCACATGAAGAATTGGATGAAAAGGAATACAGTATTGCTCAATGGGTATTTGAATTAGGACAAAAAGCAGGATTGGGAACTGACACCCTCTCGTTTTCTAATGCGCTGTTTATTCCATTACTTGGTGCACGCGGCACGGTGGGCGTTTTAAGAGTACAATCCTCTAAAAATAATGATTTTACAACGCCTGAAAAAATACAGCTTTTGGAATCTTGTGCCAATCAAATTGCATTGGCTTTAGAGGTGGATAGTCTGCAGGAAGAATCTAATAAATTAAGTAATCCTCACTCATGAACATTGCAGGATAGTTCAGGGGAGCCTTCGCTGCGTCCAGTCGCAACTTCTACAATCATCTTATTAAATGTCATTCTTAGTCTGGAAAATCAATCTAAATTACAATAGGATAAGGAATATTTAGGTAAAAAGGATTTAGCCATGATGATTGCAACGTTACTGGCACCAGACAATGAAACCCGGGTAGCCATTACTCCGAACTCGGCAAAGCACTTTATAAAATTAGGTTTTGAAGTCGCCATAGAAAAAGATGCGGGACGTGCTGCAGGTTTCAAAGATGAAAATTACCAAGAAGTCGGTGTTTCTATTCATGATAAAAAAAACATCCTGGGAAAAGCTAACCTTCTTTTTTGTATTAATGAACCTGCTCCCAAAGCGCTAGAAGGCTTGCCTCAAGGTGCCCTGGTCATAGGCCACATAGATAATGATCCAGAAAGTAAATTAATCACCTGGTGCAAGGAAAAACAAATTACACTGTTCTCAATGAACCTTATACCCCGCATCAGCCGTGCCCAAAGTATGGATAGCCTCTCCTCGCAAGCAAATTTAGCAGGTTATAGGGCTGTTCTGGAGGCATGCACTCAATTCCATCGAGCCATCCCGATGATGATGACGGCAGCAGGAATGATCCAGCCAGCGAAAGTGCTTATTCTCGGTGCAGGAGTCGCTGGTTTGCAAGCCATAGCAACAGCCAAACGTTTAGGGGCTGTAGTTTATGCATTCGACGTACGACGGGCAGCAAAAGAGCAAGTTGAAAGTTTAGGCGCAGAATTTATTGAAGTGAGTCAGGATCAAGACAGTGAAACTAAAGGGGGCTACGCTTCGGAAATGAGTGAAGAGTATAAAAAGCTGCAGGCAGAGCTTATCGATCAATACGCTAAATTAGCAGATATTGTCATTTCCACAGCATTAATTCCAGGCAGAAAAGCACCTATTTTATTGTACAAAAAAACCATAGAACAAATGAAAGCTGGATCAGTTGTCGTTGATCTTGCGACTTCCCGAGGAGGAAACTGCGAAGTCAGCGTTCTTAATCAAACCATAAAACATGGGGATGTGACTATCATCGGTTTAAGTAACATGGCGGGACTGGTTCCTGCTACTGCAAGTGAACTGTATGCCAATAATCTAGTACATCTTATTAATTTGTTAGCTCCCAAACCTCCAGAAATCACATTAAATCCCAGTGATGAAATCATTCAGCAAGCAGTGCTTTGTCATCAAAATCAATATCTACCGTTTCAGGCAATAAAGGAGACACAAAGTGCATGAGATTAATACTCTAAGTAATCCCTACATTACCATACTCACTATTTTCGTTTTGGCCTGCTTTGTAGGGTATTATGTCGTATGGAAGGTCACCCCAGCGCTACACACTCCATTGATGTCAGTCACCAACGCAATATCCAGTATTATTGTTTTAGGGGCACTTATTGCCGCAGGAAGCCAGCTAACAGGAAAAATTACCTGGATCGGTGGTTTAGCAATATTTATTACGTCAATTAATATTTTTGGTGGATTTGTTGTAACTCAACGTATGTTGCGTATGTACAAAAAATAGTTACAAAAATTAAGGATAATTTCTTATGACAGCCCTTGTGCCTTTATTTTATCTATTATCTGCTGTGTGTTTTATATTGGCACTCAAAGGATTAGCCAGCCCCGCATCCGCACGGAGAGGAAATCTTTTGGGTATTGCCGGTATGATCCTTGCTGTAGGCTCAACCTTAATGATGCCAACAACATATCATCAACCTTTACTCATTAGCTTAATGATTGCAGGAGGCATAATTGGGACTTTTATTGCCTTCAAAATTAATATGACTGCTATACCACAACTCGTCGCAGCATTTCACTCCTTAGTGGGAATGGCAGCAGTTTTAGTTGCTTTTTGTGCGTTCCTATCCCCTGCTTCGTTTCATATTGGTGTCCCAGGCGCAATTGCTAAAGCAAGCCTTATCGAAATGAGTCTCGGTTTAATTATAGGTGCCATCACTTTTTCAGGGTCAGTCATTGCCTTTCTTAAGTTACAAGGGATTATGTCGGGTAAACCGATTAAGCTCATAGGCCATAACTTAATTAACCTGATTACCGCATTAGCAATTCTCGTTTTGTTGGTCTTATTTTTTATGAACCAGACACTGACGCTTTTTAGTGTAATGGCGGGTTTATCTTTTTTAATTGGTGTATTGCTCATTATCCCTATTGGCGGTGCGGACATGCCAGTGGTTATATCAATGCTTAACTCATACTCAGGGTGGGCAGCAGCAGGTATTGGATTCACCCTCAGCAACCATTTGCTTGTTATTACAGGGGCATTAGTGGGTGCTAGCGGAGCCATTCTCAGTTATATCATGTGTGTGGGAATGAACCGCTCTATTTTTAATGTAATTTTTGGCGGCATCCAGTCATCAGCGGCTAATTTACATGCTAATGCAACAGATGAGTCAAGGACAGTACGACAAGGTAACGGTGAAGATGCAGCTTTTCTCTTAAGTAATGCTAAAGATGTAATCATTGTTCCTGGATACGGCATGGCGGTAGCGCATGCCCAACATGCAGTCAAAGAATTAGTTGATGCCTTAGAACATCGCAACATCAAAGTTCGCTTTGCGATTCATCCTGTAGCTGGTCGAATGCCCGGGCATATGAACGTATTACTTGCAGAGGCTAATATCCCATATGATAGAGTTTTTGAGCAAAGTGAGATTAACCGCGATTTCTCAAGCTGTGATGTCGCGTATATAATTGGTGCAAACGATATAACCAACCCTGCAGCAAAAACTGATCCTGGTTCACCAATTTATGGTATGCCCGTTTTGGAAGTAGAAAAAGCAAAAAATGTATTGTTTGTTAAACGAAGCATGGCACCCGGTTACGCAGGTGTGGAAAATGATCTGTTTTACCATGACAATACCTACATGCTTTTTGGTGATGCAAAAGTAATGACTGAATCGATTGCCAAGGCTTTGGAAACACTGTAAATCTAAATCAGCAACAAAAAAACCTGGGTTCTCCCCAGGTTTTTCTATATCACATTCAGATTACGACTCTACTATTCATTGCATGAATATTAATTTGCCATACATACAAAATAAATGTATCTTAGTCCAGTTATTATCATTATGGAGTTATTTAATGTTACGAAAATTTGGACTTTGCTTGTTATGTTTTGCCACATCTTTAAGTACAAGCACATATTCTATGGAAAGTCATTTGCTCCAACGAGGAGTCACGATTGAATATGAACTACCTAGTAATGATCCTCAAATATTTCTTAATTACCTGTTCTGGCCTGTAGAAGCTAATTGTAAAATCGATTCCCAAGATGAAGGTGATGATTTTTTAGTTGTAGCATTAGCTAAAAAAGGAAAAGTTAATGATATTGGCTTGTCCGCGGGAGAATCTTTACGAATCACCGTCCATCCAGGTGAGAATTTAAAGATAAATGCAGATTCGGGCGCAAAAGTTGAAATCACTAATTTGGGTCTACATACAGTAAAAGCTACATGCACTGCTTCTTAATACACATAGAAATTCTTTTCTAAAGAACACATTATATCCTAAGCTCAGCTCAAGGAAAATGTTTTGACATCCCCATCGTAGGCTGGGCTGAAAAGCCTCTGGCCGTCAAGCTAAGAGTATTTAATGTTTCATTTTACTCAATTCGCAAGTAACTCTGTCATCCCCGCGCAGACGGGGATCCATTTTCTGTGCTCTATCTTAGATGGATTCCTGCCTGCGCAAGAATGACAATAACGGACGGCTAGGAGCTTTTCAGCCCAGTCTATATGAATTGGATTTCCTTAAGCTGACGCTTACGAAGCGGAGCCCAGGAAAATTTTATTCTAGTGTTCCCGCGTCGCATGGAATTGAATTTTAGGATATCGTTCTTCAGCCATTGTTAAATTAACACGCGTCGGAGCAAGATACATTAAAGCATCACTTCCATCCAGTGCCAGATAATCATGCGCTTTTGTTCGGAACTCACTCATTGCTTTATCATCGTCAGAATAAACCCAACGCGCACAAGCTACATTCACCGTTTCATAAATACAATCTACCTTGTATTCATGTTTCAAACGATGAGCAACCACATCAAACTGCAGCACACCAACCGCCCCCAAGATTAATTGATTGCTATTTAACGGTCTAAATACCTGGGTTGCACCTTCTTCAGATAATTCAATTAAACCTTTTAATAGGGCTTTACTTTTTAACGGATCCTTTAAACGCACCAACCGAAACAACTCGGGAGCAAAATTGGGAATACCGGTAAATTTTAATTGCTCACCTTGAGTAAAGGTATCGCCGATTCGAATTGTTCCATGATTATGTAAACCAATAATATCGCCAGGTAAAGCAACCTCTGTGTGTGAACGGTCACCCGCCATGAAGGTTAAGGCATTAGAAATTTGCACCTCTTTACCAATACGTAAGTGATTAATTTTCATTCCTTTTCTGTAAGATCCGGAACAAATACGTAAAAAGGCAATCCTGTCCCTATGTTTCGGATCCATATTAGCCTGAATTTTGAACACAAATCCGCTAAAAGCATCTTCATTCGGTGATACAGCCCGCTCTTGAGTTGCACGAGGTTGTGGCGCCGGAGCATAACGAACATAATCATCCAGTAATTCTTTGATCCCAAAATTATTAATTGCAGACCCAAAATAAACTGGCGTCATTTTACCCGCTAAATAGTCCTCCAAATTGAATTCATGAGAAGCGCCTTTGACCAGCTCAATTTCTTCACGTAATTCCTGTGCAGCCTCGCCCAATAGTTCATCCAATTGTGGATTGTCTAATCCTTTAATTTGCATCGCATCTTGTTTTTGCGCATTTTTGCCAGGTTGATATAAATAAACTATATCTTCATAACGGTGGTAAATGCCTTTAAAACGTTTTCCCATGCCTACAGGCCAAGTAATCGGTGCACATTGAATGCCTAAAACTGATTCAACTTCATCCAGTAAATCAACAGGATCGCGGCCTTCACGATCCAGTTTATTAATAAAGGTCATGATTGGCGTATCACGCAAACGACATACTTCCATCAATTTAACAGTTCGTTCCTCAACCCCTTTGGCTACGTCAATAACCATCAGGGCTGAATCTACTGCAGTCAACGTACGGTAAGTATCTTCAGAAAAGTCTTCATGCCCTGGAGTATCCAGCAAATTCATGACATGTTGATTATGTACAAACTGCATCACCGAAGTAGTAATAGAAATACCGCGCTCTTTTTCCATTTCCATCCAGTCTGAAGTCGCATGCCGATCGGCTTTACGCCCTTTAACCGTTCCAGCTAATTGAATTGCGCCTCCAAACAAAAGTAATTTTTCGGTTACTGTGGTCTTACCCGCATCAGGGTGAGAAATAATTGCGAAGGTTCGTCGTGTATTAAAATCCTGATAAAAATCGGACATGAAATTCTCTAAACAAATATAATTATGATCGTATGTAGTGAATTTTAAGACATTCCTGAACAAATACAAGACGAAACAATGATTCTCAGGCAAAACAGTAGACTAAGTAGACTAATTAAAATAGTCTTTATACCTTAAAGACGCTATGATCAAAACTCAATTCATAAATTAAGATAGGTTGACAATTCATCCTACCCTACCTCCCGCGACTTGTGCGCGGGATCTAGGACATGGAGAATAAAATTAAAAATATCGGGTATTAATTAAATCGATCATGGATTCTGCGAACAAGTCGCAGAACGTAGGCAGTAAGATTTGTCAATTCATCCTAATAAATTCACTCTAGATACCACTTTATATAGGAGATAATGGTTTATCATGAAACGTTGCACTTGGGTTGGAAGCGGCAAGCCTTATTATGAACAGTACCATGACATGGAGTGGGGTATTCCTGTACATAATGATCAGAAACATTTTGAAATGCTTTTGCTTGAAGGAGCGCAAGCAGGGTTGAGCTGGGAAACAATTCTTAAACGGCGTGAAGCATACCGTAAAGCATTCAAACAATTTGATCCCAACGTCGTAGCAAAAATGACGGACGAGGAACTACATACTCTCCTTACTGATTCGAGCATTATTCGTAACCGTCTTAAAATTTTTTCAGCGCGCAAGAATGCGCTTGCGTTCTTGAAGATTGCTGAGGAATTCGGTTCCTTCGATAACTACGTTTGGCGATTTGTAGATGGGAGTCCTAAAATAAACTATCCTAAAAATCTCCAAGAAGTACCAGCCAGCACCCCCGAATCAGATGCTCTATCCAAAGATTTAAAAAAAAGAGGGATGAGTTTTGTCGGGTCAACAATCATGTATGCATACATGCAAGCAGTTGGAATGGTTGATGATCATTTAGTCGATTGCTTTTGTAAGAATCGGGTAATTAGCCCCAAGAATAATAATCTGTAAAGTGAAGACCTCCAATACGGATTCCGCTGTGCCGCATCACGTCTCATCTCCTACGCTCCGCGGCTTGTCCGCGGAGTCCAGTGTTTTAACGCAGATCTTCTGGATCCCGCGAACAAGCCGCGAGACATCGTATTAGATTCTGTAATAGCTGGGTGCAGCGAAGCAGAACCCGGGTTTTGATAGTTCAGGGTATTATGCAGATTGATTAACATCTTCCTGCTTTTTAAGCTCTGTATAAAAATCCTGTGCCTTTTGTTCAATATATTTTTTGCAACCTTCCGGATCAATAAAGGGATTCTTCCTGCCCTTTTGCAACGATAAATATTTGTTTTTGAGATCAAACATTCCAGCATGAGCCCCCAGAAAAATATCGCAGCGCATTGATTCAAGTACCTTTATGGAATGCTTATAATCCTGAGCAATATTAGGATAAATTATGTTATCAACCAATTTATAGCCAGGGTTTACGCCAATGCTTCCTACAATTACGGCCTGATAGTGCTTACCGTGATCTTTTAGTGGTATTGTCCAAGTAGTACAACCCTTAGTATGTCCGGGAGTCCAATGAGCAGTTAATACAGTTCCTCCTAATTCCACCTTATCCCCGTCATGAAGCACCTTATCTACAGTGCTTTGAGTAAAATAAGTACTAGAGTCATTTGCATAATGAAAATCAGCTTTACCACCAGATAAAACTAAAGGTACATCTTCATCCATAACCATATATTTTGCGTTTGTTTGCTGTTTAATCAACTCACTACCTGCAGCATGGTCGAAATGAGCATGGCTAATCAGCAAAATTTTAGTATCGCTGAATTTAAAACCTAGTTTCTCTATACTGGCTTTAATCATTGGAACATTTGCCTCAAGATCACTATTAATCAAAATGTTTCCTTTAGGCGTGACAAGCAAATAACTTGCAAGATCATCAGTACCTACATAATACAAATTTCCGGCAATCTGAAAAGGAGGAAAAGAATTGGGCATGGGATAGGAAAAACCTGGATGATTCAATACCAGCATCAGTATACTTAAATAGAATAATTTTTTCATGAGAATAAAATCCAAAGAAAATAAAGCAAATTACTTGGCAAAATAGTACTGCATTTATGAGGATATAGGATACAGATTGTTTCATTTTTTGCAAATAAAATGAGCCTGCTCCTAAATTAATGACACATTTTAAAGTTTTGAATTATTTTTGGCATGCCTGCACATTCTATTTCTTTGCTGCCGCAACAAACATCCATAGGGCTAAAATAGCTGAAATAATTAATGCAACAATACTGCCTGTCATTGGGAAATTGTACCCTGCAGCGGTTATCTGCCAATGATAGACAATGCGTAAAACATGGATTAACGCAACTAAAGTAAAAATCACCCCGGCAACAACTAAAGGTATTCGTTTCCCCATTTTTTTCTCCCATCCATAGGGTCTGTTTTCATTTCTACTATCTTTAGCGAAAATGGAAACAGGCTCTAGTAATTTTTATCCTTTAATTATAGAAATTTGACCGGCTAATTTTTATTAATGATTACCATAGAGTATGGATGCATGAAAATTTAAATGATCTTCGATAAAACTTGCGATGAAATAATAACTATGATCATAACCCTTATGCATACGTAAATTAAGTGCAACTTGGGCTTTCACACACGCAGCCTGAAATAATTCCGGCTTAAGCTGCTCTTTTAAATAAGGATCCTGAATGCCCTGATCAATCAAAATATGCTGATGCGGCCATCCTCTTTCTACGACAAGCTCACACGCATCATACTTCTTCCACTGTTTTTTATCCGTCCCCAAATAACCTGTAAATGCTTTTTGTCCCCATTGACATTGAGAGGGCGCACAAATCGGAGCAAAGGCGGAAACCGAACGATATTGCTTCGGATGTTTCAAAGCCAAAATAAGTGCGCCATGTCCGCCCATAGAATGGCCAAAGATACCACAAGCGTCGTGATTGAGTGGAACATTTTGCTGAAGTACTTCCGGCAACTCTTCATATACATAAGTTGACATATTGTAATATTTTGACCAAGGTGATTGTGTAGCATCCACATAAAACCCAGCACCAACACCAAAATCATAACTTTCTTTATCCCCTGGCAAATTGACCTCCCGAGGACTTGTATCAGGTACAACAAGAGCTAAACCTAAATGAGCAGCAATCCGTTGTGCCCCTGCTTTAGTAATAAAATTTTGTTCTGTACACGTTAATCCGGAAAGCCAGTACAATACAGGGACACTTTGTTTTAACGCTTGTGGCGGCAAAAAAAGACCGAAACGCATAGTACAATGAGTTACCTCAGATTGATGGGAGTAGACGCGTTGAGTACCGCCAAAACAGAGATGCTCTTCAATAAGCTCAATATCCATTAATTTATTCCTTGCCGCTTTAAAAAGTAAGCACAGTACGAATTGACTGTCCCTGATGCATTAAATCAAAGGCCTGATTAATTTGCTCAAAAGGAAGAACATGAGTAATTAAATCATCAATATTGATTTTCCCATCCATATACCAATCAACAATTTTAGGAACATCCGTACGCCCACGCATTCCACCAAATGCCGATCCTTTCCACACTCTGCCAGTAACCAATTGGAACGGTCTAGTAGCAATCTCCTGCCCTACCCCTGCAACCCCAATTATAGTACAAACACCCCAACCTTTATGACAACACTCCAGTGCCTGACGCATCAGTCTTACATCACCCACACATTCAAAACTGTAATCAGCACCCCCCTTAGTCAGTTCAACAAGGTAAGCCACTAAATCATTATTAATTTCCTTAGGATTAACAAAATCAGTCATTCCCATTTTTTGAGCTAATGCTCGGCGTTCAGATTTGATATCAATACCTACGATCTGCTCGGCCCCAACCATACGAGCTGCTTGCACCACATTAAGTCCGATGCTGCCTAAACCAAAAACAACAACTCGAGAACCTGGAGTAACTTTTGCAGTATTAATTACGGCTCCTATCCCTGTAGTAACACCACAGCCGATATAACATACTTTTTCAAAAGAGGCATCCTCACGAATTTTCGCAACAGCAATTTCGGGTAACACAATGTAATTAGCAAAAGTTGATGTTCCCATATAATGAAATATTTTTTTTCCATTAAGGCTGAAACGGCTTGTTCCATCGGGCATTACCCCCTGCCCTTGTGTTACTCGAATTGCCTGACAAAGGTTGGTTTTCTGGGAAAGACAATATTCACACTGACGGCATTCAGGGGTATATAAGGGAATTACATGATCCCCGGGCTTCAGAGAAGTTACATCTGGACCTATATCTACAATAACGCCAGCGCCTTCATGCCCTAAAATAACTGGAAAAAGACCTTCAGGATCATCACCTGATAATGTAAATGCATCAGTATGACAAACACCTGTAGCCTTAATTTCAACGAGTACCTCCCCTTTTTTTGGCCCTTCCAATTCAACCATTTCAATTACCAATGGTTTCCCAACCTCGTATGCTACTGCGGCCTTTACTTGCATCACACCCCCTACTAATAGAAATACTATCCCAAGTAACTAATCATTTCATTTCATTAAAAAAAGTTACCTTAAGTAAGATAATTTAAATGCAGATGAGCACTTTAGCAACTGCTTTTATCTGCTGGCATTTGTTTCATTTAGTAACTAAACTTATTGAAATATAACTAAAATTAACGTGAGTTAAATTCTTTTTTACTCCATGGATTGAACCCGGCAATACAAGATCAAATTAAAATAGACTCACGCTGTTAATATAAAAAAATATATGGAGCCTATGAGGGGCTGATAAAATGATGCATGACAAGAAGTCAAAACAGTTGTTGGGAATCGCTGTAATCATTTTAGCTATTCTTTCATTTCTGCTCTGGCAATATTTTCGGCCTAAAGAGCTTAGCAGTGATTTTGCCAGCGGCAATGGACGAATTGAAGCGATAGAAGTGGATATTGATACTAAGATTGCGGGGCGGATAAAAAGCATCCTGGTTGACGAAGGGGATTTCGTCAAAACAGACCAAGTGCTTGCCATAATGGATACTGATTCCCTTGAAGCCCAACTTCGTGAAGCACAAGCCAAATATAAAGAAGCTCAAAGTAAGGTGATTAGCGCCCAGCATCAGGTTATCCAACGAAAAAATGAAAAGGAAGTAGCACAAGCTACGGTAGCACAACGCCAGGCCGAGCTAAATTTAGCAAAAAATCGGTTGTCTCGAGTTCAAAAGCTGGTCGCCAAAGGAGTTGCTTCAGTAGACAGTCTGGATGAAGCAAGCGCTCTTTTTTATAGTGCCGAAGCAGTGTTTAAAGCCGCCAATGCCCAAGTTGCTGAAAAAGACGCAATGATTGCAACTGCAGAAGCACAAGTCGATGGTGCAGAATTATCCGTTGATGCCGCTGCCGCGACTGTAGAGCGTCTGAAAGTGGATATTAAAGACAGCACCTTGGTTGCGCCAATTGATGGACGTATTCAATTTCGTGTCGCCCAGCCAGGAGAAGTACTTGCTGCAGGAGGTAAAGTATTAAATATGGTGGATTTAACCAATGTGTATATGGTTTTTTTCCTGCCAACAGAACAGGCTGGAAGAGTACGAATGGGGGCTCCTGTACACCTGGTGCTTGATGCGATTCCTCAATATGTAATCCCGGCAAAAGTGACTTTTGTAGCTGATGTCGCTCAATTTACACCTAAAACCGTTGAAACGGCCAGTGAACGGCAAAAACTGATGTTCCGCGTTAAGGCGCGAATTGCTCCTGAACTACTAAAAAAACACATCCATGCAGTAAAAACAGGATTACCTGGTATGGCTTATGTTCAGTTGAATCTCAAGAGTAAATGGCCTGCCAACTTACAAGTGAATGTGCCAAATGAGCGAAGATAATACCAAGTGTGTTGGAATAATTAACAATGTGAGTCTATGGTTTGGCAAGACGCAGGCATTAAAACAAGTCAGTTTAAATCTTCCTGCCAGTTGTATGGTTGGATTTATTGGCCCAGATGGAGTAGGTAAATCCAGCTTGCTTTCCTTAATCGCAGGGGCGCGCGCGATTCAACAAGGAAAAGTCATGGTCTTAGGTGGCGATATGAAAAGTACTTCTCATCGTGAGGCAGTATGCACACGTATTGCTTATATGCCCCAAGGATTAGGAAAAAATCTTTATTCCTCACTTTCGGTTTTTGAAAATATTGATTTCTTTGGGCGATTATTTGGCCATGAGCGAATAGAACGCGAACATTACATTACGCAATTGTTAACCAATACGGGACTTTTGCCATTCAAAGATCGTCCGGCTAGCAAATTATCCGGTGGAATGAAACAAAAACTGGGTCTATGTTGTGCTCTGATTCATTCACCCGATTTGTTAATTTTAGATGAACCTACTACGGGTGTGGACCCTTTATCTCGACGCCAATTCTGGGAGTTAATCAATGCAATACGTCAGGATAAACCGCAAATGAGTGTCCTTATCGCTACTGCCTATCTGGAAGAGGCAGCACGATTTGATTGGCTGGTAGCGATGAATGATGGGGGGGTTTTAGCGACAGGTACCCATGACAGTTTGTTGGCACAGACTCAGACTCACTCCTTGGAAGAAGCATTTATTGCTCTATTACCCCTAGAACAACAAAAAAATCATCAAAAGGTAGTGATTCGACCACGATCAAAACAGGAACATGCTGAAATTGCTATTGAAGCAAAAGACTTGACCAAAAATTTTGGCAATTTTACTGCAGTTGACTCTGTAAATTTTCGTATTGAACGCGGAGAAATTTTCGGTTTTCTTGGATCTAATGGTTGTGGTAAAACCACGGTAATGAAGATGCTGACTGGATTATTGCAAATCAGTGCAGGGCAAGTCTGGCTTTTTGGTAAAACAGTGGATGCGCATGATCTCAATATACGCCGACAAATTGGATACATGTCGCAATCGTTTTCGTTATATGCGGAACTGACTGTTTTTCAAAATTTATTATTGCACGCCCGATTGTTTCATCTACCAAAGAAACAGGTACACACTCACATTAATCGTCTGGTGAACCGTTTTTATTTAACTGATGTTCTTAATGAATATCCTAATTCTTTGCCACTAGGATATCGTCAAAGACTGTCATTAGCCGTTGCTGTGCTCCATCAGCCGGAAATTTTAATTTTGGATGAGCCTACTTCTGGTGTTGATCCTTTGGCACGTGATTTGTTTTGGCAATTAATGATTGACCTGGCCCGTCAGGATCGGGTCACCATTTTTATTTCCACCCATTTTATGAATGAAGCAGAACGCTGTGATCGCATCTCTCTGATGCATGCAGGAAGAGTATTAGTCAGTGATAAACCAGTAAATCTTATTAAAATAAAAAAAACCAAAACCTTGGAAGAAGCATTTATCTGTTATCTTGAAGAAGCACAAAAAAGAGAATCCAAAACTCAAATTACAGCGTCAACAAATAAGGCAAAAGAAAGCTCTTTTCTTCTAGAGAATCAAACTGAAAGTAAAGCAGCGTTTGACTTCAGACGCATGTACAGTTACTGCCGACGAGAAACATTGGAACTGATTCGTGAGCCTATTCGTGCGATTATGGCCTTTTTAGGTAGTGTCATCCTCATGATCATCATGAGCTATGGGATTAATCTGGATGTTGAGAATTTATCTTTTGCCGTTTGGGATCAAGATCAAAGTACTGCCAGCCAAAGTTATGTGCTGGAAATTGCAGGTTCAAGGTATTTTAGTGAGTATCCATCTATTATAAATTACAATCAATTAGATAAAAGAATGCGGTCTGGGGAACTGAATCTAGCACTCGAAATACCCAGTGGTTTTGCTCGTGACATAAAACGGGGTAGGGAAGTCCAAATAGGAGCTTGGGTTGAAGGGGTTATGCCTCAACGCGCAGAAACAGCAAGAAACTATATTCTCGGATTACATCAACATTGGTTGGATAATATACCTGAATTGAAACAAAACAATCCACAGGATTACTTTAACATAGAAACACGATTCCGGTACAATCCTGATGTGAAGAGTTTACCAGCTATGGTTCCCGCGATGATTCCTTTACTCTTAATGTTAATTCCCTCCATATTAACCGCGCTTGCAGTAGTGCGTGAGAAAGAGTTGGGCTCCATTATCAATTTATATGTGACTCCAGTTACTAAAATGGAATTTCTGCTTGGCAAATTACTGCCTTATATTGGTTTGGCCCTATTTAATTTCCTATCGCTGGTTGCTCTTTCTGTCTTTTTTTTCAAAGTACCTATTACGGGCAGTTTTTTAACTTTTGTGTTGGCAGCTTTTATTTATGTCGTTATAGCAACATCCATGGGATTTTTAATTTCTACTTTTATGCACAGTCAGATTGCCGCAATTTTTGGTACGGCAATTCTCACTATTCTTCCGGCAACTCAATTTTCAGGTATATTAGAGCCGGTATCGTCTCTTGAAGGATTAGGGGCATTCATTGGCCGCATTTATCCCGTAACTCATTTTCTGACTATATCTCGGGGTATTTTTTCCAAGGGATTGGGTTTTAATGAATTACATCACGCTTTTTTTTCATTATTACTTGCGGTGCCTGTCTTAATGATTCTTTGCTTGTTATTCATAAAGAAACAGGAACAGTAAATGACAATAAGTAATATAGTCTATTTGGCAGTTAAGGAATTACGCGGCATGCTTCGTGATCCCATCATGCTGATATTAATTATTTTTGCATTTACTGTTTCTGTTTATGCTGCTGCAACTGCGTTACCTGAAACACTAAATAAAACCCCCATAGCCATAGTTGATGAAGATCAATCTCCTTTATCACAAAGAATTACCGATTCATTTTATCCACCACAATTTATCCGGCCTGTACTTATTAATTTGACAGAGATAGACTCAGGAATGAATTCTGGAACGTATACTTTTATCCTGGATATCCCGCCCAATTTTCAACGTGATTTGTTAGCCGGACGTCTGCCCTCCATTCAGTTGAATGTTGATGCAACCCAGATGAGCCAAGCATTTGTTGGTTCAGGTTATATTCAAACCATAATTAGTGGAGAAATCAGTGAATTTTTAAGGCATTATCGTGAAATTGCTGTACCTCCTGTGGATTTAGTATTAAGAGTTCGCTTCAATCCCACTTTAAGCAAAACCTGGTTTGGAGCAGTTATGGAAATCATTAATAATGTGACCATGTTGTCCATCGTTCTTACGGGTGCTGCACTACTACGTGAACGTGAGCATGGCACAATTGAACATTTATTGGTGATGCCTATTACTCCATTTGAGATCATGACCAGTAAAATTTGTGCCATGGGTTTGGTGGTGCTCGCAGTCAGTACATTCTCTCTTATCATCGTGGTGCATCAATTACTTGCTATTCCTATTGAAGGCTCCATCTCTTTATTTCTATTAGGAAGTGCAATGAATTTATTTGCAACAACGTCCATGGGTATTTTTATGGGAACCATAACACGTTCCATGCCCCAATTTGGTCTATTGTTAATCCTGGTTATTGTGCCCCTGGAAATGCTATCTGGAGGTATGACACCACGAGAAAATATGCCTGAGTTGATGCGCACCATCATGCTCGCTGCGCCCATCACTCATTTTGTCATGCTGGCGCAATCGGTTTTATTTCGTGGTGCTGGTTTGGATATCATATGGCCGCAACTGACAGCACTTGCTTTTATCGGCTCCGCTTTTTTCTATATCACATTACGCTATTTCCGTAAGGAAATTAATTTGTTATAGATCGTCCATACAAAACCAGCTTAGTTTTTTAAACTAAACTAAAAAGATTAAATAAATCTCAATTCAATAGGTAGGACAGAGTATGATCATTCATAGCGAATTTAAACCTGCTTGGTGGCTTACCAATACGCATGGGCAAACTCTGTATCGAACATTAACTCATCGCATGAATGTTTCTGTGGATTCTTATGAACGACTTGAGCTTCCTGATGGTGATTTTATTGATCTCGTTTGGAAAGTTAATGGGTTAGGAAATGATACCCCTTTAATTATTCTGGTTCATGGATTAGGAGGTAATATCAATTCAGCGTATGTTACCACTTTGTTCCATGCGTTCAATAAATCGGGATATCGAGCTGTTTTAATGAATCTTCGTGGTGCAAGCGGTGAACCGAATCGTCTACCACGTTCTTATCATGGAGGAGATACCGCTGATTTGGCTTATTTTCTCAATATACTGAAATTAAGAGAACCCAGAACCAAAAAAGCTGTAGTAGGTATTTCATTAGGCGGCAATATACTTCTCAAATGGTTGGGAGAAACAAGCTCTCAATCTCTAGTTGATGCTGCCGTTGCAGTTTCTGTGCCATTCCAATTGAAAAATGTAGTTCAAAAGATAAATAAAGGATTTTCTCGTGTGTACCAGGCACATTTGTTAGAAAAATTACGCACGGTCTTTTTACAAAAATTGGATGTTATAAATTGCCAATTACCGCTTTCTAAAGAGAAACTGTTTTCCATAAAAACTCTATACGAATTTGACGAGCAAATAACCGCTCCATTACATGGGTTTGCTAATGCAGATGAGTATTATCAAAAATCCAGTTCGCGGCAGTATCTCTCTCAAATTACCACCCCCACTTTAATTATTCATGCTTTGGATGATCCATTTATGACCCCCGAGATTCTTCCAACTGCTCATGAATTATCTGCAGATATTCTTTTGGAATTAAGCCCACATGGAGGCCATGTAGGATTTATTGCAGATAAAAAACACTTCTGGTTAGAACAACGAATCTCTAATTTTTTAATGGATTATTTGCTGGTCTCTTCTAATAACTGTGTATTTGAAAAAATTAATTAATAACGTATGGATTAAACAATTTTCTGGATGATCCCATCGATGGGCACCCTACACACCTATAAAATTCAAATTATGCTTATGAATTGAATACATTTGATTCATAGGTTCATCATCAATTCACTTATTTACATCATTTAGATAAAAAATAATACAATATGTTCTATAATTGAGAATAGAGCTTTTTTAGAGCCTGGATGATGATTAAAACAAAAATAATTAAAAAGGATAGTTTACTTAAAATCTATGGAACCAATTACTCATCTCTGGCACATAATCGTTCTGACCTGGAATACTTTAAAAGCTCCAAGGTCCGTATTTTTTTTAGAGACTCAGAGGAAAACATGCTGGCAGGTTTTTGTATCAACTCAGGTCCTAACTATCGAACCTTTCTCCCATTGAATCCATCTCAATTGCAGAAACTCTATAGCGACCATCGCTTTGATCAAAAGAAACCTCATGAAATAACATGTCTCTGGATCGAGAAAACCTCGCAACATGCCTCCTGGGTAGTATTTCTTTATTTTATATTATTTCTTGATGTGCTTCGCTTGCCTACAGGCCCGCTTATTTTTGGCACCCATGGAAAAAATATTAATAATTTTTTTTCTCTCCCTTTTCCCAAAATTATTTTCTATGAAAAGTTATTCATACTTACAAAAGGAGAGGAATGTGATTTTTGGATTAGAAAAGGTTCTAAGTTGCAATTCCTAAGGGGGTTTATTGTACTTGCAACAATCAGGTTATTTATGGGGAATAAAACTTTAGCTCGCTTTCGTTTGTGGCTTGATAAAAAAAAGTCAAATTAAAAAACTACAATCCTGAGTGGAAACATGGAGATAGGTAGTATGAGTAGTATGAAAAGAGAACACCCTTCCCTTAACGAATTGGCACTATATGGCGGTTCACCAGTTCGTACAAAACCTTGGCCAACATATGACAAGGGAAATGTTATCATCGATGATGAGGACACAGCTCTTATTCTGGATGTGGTTAAAAGTAAAAGGTTATTTCGCTATGACAACCGAGAAATCAAAGAGACAAAAGTAGGTCAATTTGAAGAAGAACTCAAGGATTACTTTAATACTGAATATGCGCTTGCAGTAAGCTCTGGTACCGCAGCAATTTCACTACCGCTTATGGCGCTTGAGTTACCTAATGACTCTTTGGTTGGATGTCCTGCATATTCATTTACAGCAACACCCAGTGCGATTATCCAAGCGCGACTAAAACCGCTCCTTATCGAAGTAGATCATAATCTTCACATTGATTTAGCAGATCTTGATAAAAAAATTACTCATATGAAAGCATTGGTAGTGGTTCATATGAGAGGTTTTCCTGCTCCTCTTCCGCAAATTCTGGAACTTGCCAAGCACCATGGCGTCCCTGTTATTGAGGATGCTGTTCCCAGTCTTGGATGTAAGTTACAGAATAAATATTTAGGTACATATGGTCTAGCAGGGGCATTTAGTACCCAATCAGACAAATCATTAAATACTGGAGAAGGAGGATTTATCTTAACCAACGACAAAGATCTCTACCTAAAGTGCGTTATTTTATCTGGAGCCTATGAACGTCTTTACGAAAAACATTTTTCTAATCAAGATTGCACCATTGATTGTACGTCCATACCAATATTTAATTTTCGCTTAGATGAAATCCGTGGTGCACTTGGATTATCTCAATTAAAAAAACTCAATAAGCGGCTCAATTTGCTCTCCCAAAATTATACTTATGTCATGCAAAACCTTGGAAATTTAAAATGCTTAAGACCACGGGGTACCTGGAATGAAGCTGCATTGCCGCTTGGTGATAATCTACTTTTGGAATTAGATGGTTCCATTGAAGACTGTTGCTGGTTTGCTGAAGCACTTACTGCAGAAGGGATAGATACGAAGGCTCTTGGAGACCTCACTAAAATCAATGTTCGCAGATTTTGGGACTGGGCCTATTTATTTAAGGATGTAGCAAAACACGAAATTCCAAATCTTTATCCTGACAGTTTTAGAAACATACAATCCTATATTGATATTGCACTTTCACCTACATTGGAAAAAGAGGATCTGGATGAATTCTTAACTGCCATCAGAAAGGTGCATCATCATTATGAGCTCAAAAAATAATTTGAATCATTGTGTTGCTTTAATCACAGGTGGAAATGGTGGCCTAGGTCTTGCCATGGCACTCGCCTTACGAAAAGCTGGAGCACAAGTAGTTGTTTGCGGTCGAGATCAGGAAAAGCTAAAACAAGCCAAAAAATATGATCTCATTTCACTTACGATGGATGTAAGTTGTGAAGAAAGCATTCATGAAGGTTTTAAAACAATATCCGACCAATTTGGAACATTGGATATATTAGTTAATAATGCTGGCATCTATGAAGATCAGCACCTTTTAGATCTTTCACGTGAACACTGGGAGTATCTCATAAGCACCAATTTGACCTCAGTCTTTCTCTGCTCACAAAGCGCGGCGCGTCTTATGAAAACCCAACGTCATGGTAAAATTATCAATATAGGATCTATGTACTCTCTGTTTGGACACCCTAACTCCATCGGATATGCCACCACAAAAACAGGAGTATTAGGTCTAACGCGTTCGCTTGCATTAGAACTTGGCCCCTGGAATATACAAGTCAATGCTATTTTGCCAGGTTGGTTTGAAACAGCAATTAACGGTTCCTTACCACAAACAGAACGAGGTGAGGAAATCAGGAAGAAAACACCTCTGGGCAGATGGGGCCAACCTCAAGATATTGGCCCTTTAGCTGTTTTTCTCTCCTCAAGTGGCTCAGACTTCATAACAGGGGCAATTATCCCAATTGATGGAGGATACTCTATCTCCGATCGCACCATTTGGTGAGATACGAATTTAAAAAATTCCAATTCAACCTGTCTTTTACGTACCACGACTCGTTCGCGGTATCCAAAAGTTCAAAGTAAAGACTAACATCCTTATAGATACCACGCCCCCCAATTAGCCTTGCGTTTTTCTTGACAATACTTGTTTCGTGCCACAACACCTGGATACTGCGAACAAGTCGCAGTACGTAGGGCCTTTTTAATTGCCAAGAAAAACTTAAAACTATTTGAAAGAACAAGCCGCAGGACAAAGAGATAGTAGGCTTGTTGCTTTATTTTAAATCATTCGGTGCTCTGGTAGTCATGAAGCATTTTAACTTTTTATTGACTTCCAAAACGCGATATGAGCACCAGTCGGATCAACAACAACTGCAAATAGACCAAAATCGCCCGCTTTAGTCACAGAGACTTTTACTGTTGCACCATGCTTGATAGCTTTGGCTAAGGTATCCTCTAGGTTTTCTACCAAAATATACCCCATCCAATGAGGTGGAATTTTATCTTGTTTCTCTTTGGGTATTTCCAAAATCCCACCTATTGATTTATCACCCGTGCTCGTTCTAAATAGAGTGTAAATCATATCGCCTACAGCTTCTTCAGTATATTGCCAACCTAATACATGCCTATAAAAATCTTTTGCAGCGATAACATTGGGGGTAGCTAATTCATTCCAACAAAACTCACCGAACTGTGGGTTACTCATCATTAATCTCCTTATTTATTTACTGGATTCAGCAGTAAAGGTACTCCTATTTGTTCGCCTTGGTGGAGTAACCGTAAGAAAAAATGCAGAATTCCAGAACTTCCAACCATCAAATCCGCTGTGGCAACATGCGGATCTTCAGTTAACCAGTAATACGCCCCTGTTTCTGTTGTTTGTCTCATTGCATACAGAAATTTTGCTACAAATGCCGCTCTCTCGAGCCATTCCTCATCACCTAAGATACGAAACGCTTCCAAATAAATATCTCCTAATCCACTTAACCCATGACATTGGCTAAAATTAGGATAGCGCAAATTGATAGGATGAATTTTTAATGCTTGGCGAGCTAAATCCGCATACTCCTTTTCACCGGTCAATTCATATAATCGTAAATAGGTCAATGCAATGCCCGGGCCGCCATGACACCACCAGCGCCATCTAGCCGGATTTTTTGTGCTGTAAGTCCACATCAGTAAAGAGTCCTCGCCTATTTGTTGATGAATTGCCTGTTGCTGTAGCCAATTTATTGCGCGTACAGCACTTGTCCACGCTGCATTGTCATTTTCTCGCGCAGAAAATTCGGTTAAAAAATAAGCAATACCTGCAACACCATGAGCAAAACCAGATAAAATTTCTCCTGACATTCCAGGTACACCTTCTGGCATAATCCAGGAACCATCAGCCAGCTGATTTGCCATTAAATAATCAACACACTGTTCTACATTTTCTTGAAAAGACGGTATGCCCAAACGATCGAAACAATACATGGCTGCTATTCCCTGACCAGCAGCACCATGAGTAATATCAGGCCAATCCACAGTTTTATTCAAACACGTATGAATCACTTTAATTAACGATTCATCGGAATTCTGAATACCAGTTGATATCGCCTCCGTCAAAGCAACACCAACACCTGCTGTACCAAAGTGTAATCCAGGCAGCTCCCCATCAACGGTATATTGATCTGAAATCAACCAATTTATAGCCTGCTGAATTCGTAACCTACCTTCTTGAGGTAAAAATCCAAAGTGAGCTAAGCGACTCAAGGCATAAACAACTCCAGCCACCCCGCGATTTGCACTTCGTCGAAATTCATATTGTTGGCTATAGCGGTGTTTTATTTGATGTTGCGCCCCATTTTCTATGGATATCGATAACCAAAGACCCGCTTCAGATTGAATGGCACCCGATTGCAATATACCTCGAGTACCCTCCACTATTGTATTTTGTATTTCTTCTTGAGTTAACAATGTTTTTTTCGGATTTTTTATTGCCGCAGGTTTTGGCTTTATATCTGAAATTGACTGTTCCAGCACAGAGGAAATTACTTCAAGTGAAGGACGTATTGCTGGGTCGCTATTAACACAATCTATTATAATTTTTAGCAATGACAACGGAGCACCTTGGGTTATTTCTTCTAAACAAGCGAGCAAATTGTCATTATTGTTACGGACAATGCGGCGTGGATCGATACCGGTTAAAACTAACAACAATAGGCATCCAATAGCATACAAATCATCAGCGATCGCAGGGGCCTCTCGATTTGCCTGTTGTGGTGACATAAAACCCGCAGTGCCAAGTCCAAAGGCAGGAGACGGGTCATCTAAAGCATGGCATAGTTCTAAATCAAGCAAATAAAGCTCACCATTCTCCGCAAGCCAAATATTGGATGCGGTTAAGTCGCGATGTACATAGCCTTGCTCATGCAGTTGACTTACAATGCCTATAAGCTTTTGGCACCAGTTGAGCAATACCATTTTCTTATCGAGCGGGAGAGTGCCAAAGCTAGCTCCCTCTAAAGTTTGTACAGCAAACGTTTCAATGCTCTTTCCTTCAATCCATTCTAGCGGTAAATAACCATCTCCTTCGACCTCAAAGTAAGCATCCGCGGAAGGAATAGGAAGATGTTGGCTCAGATTAGCGTGCAATTCAGCCTGCCGTTGTAACCGGCTGCGCATATCTCTATTGTAATGGTCAGCCATACAGAATTGTTTGCCCTGCTTCAGAACTTTTAATCCGACAGAATCTTGGCAGCGTAAATCCAATACTTTATAAACCCCACCCTTGGGTTGATCGCGCAGTATGTCCAAAATTAAATAACCAGGACCAAATAATTTGGTTGGTTTTCCATCGACAATGTGTACGGACTCAGACAAATCATCATTCTGTGTTAACTCAAGGCGCCAATCTTTAAATGGGTTTTCTACACCCTCTGGCGATCTGAATGGAACTTGATATTCATCAATTCGGAGTGATTGATCGGGTGCATAGATCATAAGCCGCATTAATCCTAGACGATCTCGTTTAATAATCGGATTAAAGCCGCCATATCGCGTATAAACGATATCACCTAAACGCATATCTGAGATAATGCGCGGGCCGAGCATACCTTGAGTTAATTGAACAAGCTCTTGGGCTAATTGTACGGCATACTTGTCATCCTCAGGGTAAATCGTCATAAATTTACCTATTTGAGTCCTGCCCAGCTCCCCTTCATTGAGATAGCCTAAAGTCATGGTATCCCTTGCAATTTTAAAAGAAGGGACTTTATGCCTTAGAAGGCAAGGAATAACGCAGTTTAATAATTGAATAGCCTCTCCGGGTATCGTAGAGATATGTAATTTCCATCCCTGTATTCGATCAGTTTTGCCAACAGATGCCCAAGGACCACGTAATTCGGGTTCCAGTGCAAAAGATCGTAGATAATCTGCATAATCAACATCTTTTGCACTGTTATTCAGTGAATTATTATGATCTTTAACTTGCTCGATATATGCCATAATTGTTCCCTAACGGATTCGTAAATTTTGTTTACCGCATTTGGAGATGAGAAGTGTAACCACAGCTATCTCCACAAGTAGAGCCACAACTATCACCAGAACAAGTCACATCACATGTACTGCCACCACAAGTACTACCACAAGTTCCAGAAGTGCAACAACACGTCACATTTTCGTCACATATTAAATAGCCACCGCTAAATCTCGCTGATTCCAGCACCCCAATTCGCATTCTTGCTTCAGTATTTGTCGAGGCAGCGCACGTGGGACCACACGTTTCTGTACAGGTTTCTCCGCAAGTTTGCGGACAATCAAAATAAGGAGTTTGGTTACTGCCTTCTCTTGTTAAGGGAATCTTACCAACTAACCCATGCACAATAGGTTGTAGATTCGCATGTAGAATCATCTCGTCGCCTGATTTTTTCTTTAATTCCTTAACTGCTTGCTCTGGTTCAAACACCAGTTTATGAAAAAACTCAGGGTCTTTTTTAGCACGGTCAATCAATTTGCTAATTTGTTCCTTGTTCATGATATCTTCCTTGACTACGATTGCTCAATTAGGAACACTTTGGCAAGCCAAGCTTCGGCTTGCCAAACAAGTTTATTGTTCCATTTTAACGAAAGTTTCCACCAAATTTTCCCTGGAGGCTTGTTGTGTACCCGCAACTTTGACCGCAGGTATTATCACAACTGCTACTGCATGTATTACCACAACCTTCCAACACAGAACCACCTTCCCACATGCCAGTGCCAGCTGCCCGTGTCATTTTCTCTCTTTCAAGAGTGAGGTTGGTAGTGTACCCGCAGCTTTGGCCACAAGTGTTATCACAACTGCTTGAGCAAGTATTCCCGCAGCCTTCCAACGCGTCTTTAAAGTGAGAAAAATAAACTCCGCCTTTTACTCTTGCAGCTTCAACAATGTTCGTTGTATATCCGCAACTTTGGCCACAGGTATTATCGCAACTCGTAGAACAGGTATTACCACACCCTTCAAGGCCAAGTATGTTTGCGAAAAGCGCTTCTACATTTGAAGAGACGATACTTCCCCTGCTTTGCCTATCCAAACCATCCAATGAACCTAATACCTTTTCGGGTTCAAAGACAAGGGAATGGAAAAATTTAGGATCTTTTTTTGCGCGCTCTATTAATTCGCTAATAGCTTTATGATTCACGATTATCTCCTTATATTTAAATAATAAAATTCCTTTATATACAGTCATATATACAGCTACATATACTTCTACATATACAGCTACATACACTGTTACTAATTCATTTTTTTATATAAATAAATCGAAGAAAATACGGCCTTTTAAATTGGTCAAAAAAAATACAAATTCTATTTTGGTCAACTAATATTAGGAAAAATTATATTTTTCGTCAAGTATAAAAATTTCCCAAAAATGATAAATGAAAGATAGAATTTCATATTGGCAAGCGAGCGAGGTGCAATAAAAAGATTTTGAATTTTTTACTGAATTATCAATAAATTACATGATACGTCATGAAGCACAGTATGTATAAAAGTAGGCTCGCTCGAAACACAGAAAATCAAGGCATTACAGCCAAGATAGTAGAAAGACCTTTAATTACATAAAAAGAGCGACCACGGTTTTTTTAAAAGAGTTAAGCAAAGCCAATGCGCCAATTTCCACTGCTTGATGCGTCACTTTGCCACTCCATTGGATGCGCGCTGCTTTCCAACCTATAAAAAAAGCGGAAACAAGGAGTATCGGGGTTGTTAAATGATAGCGAGCTATTCCGCTTTGTGCAAAATACTCTTTATGGTCAATCACCTCCTCTTTTTGGGATTGTAAAGCCCTATCCATCAGTTCAATTTGAGCTATTATTTGCTTTCTCGAGTTTTTCATGTTCAACACTCTCTTGCGAAAAAAATTCCCTTGTTTTCTGAAAACTCATACTCTTTATGTTAAAAGATAGATACTTAAGTAATCCCAGTAAAAATCCCACATTAAGAAGTAAAACAAACAAAATAGATAACAGAAGACGATTAGAAACTAAATGCACAAAATACCCTGAAACCAAGTATGCCAAATAACCTATTAAGAACATCACCGATAACCATACTGTAAGTAACACGACTAACAGCAGACATATATTCAGTAATAAAGGAAAAACACTCAGCCCTGCCAGCCTTGCTTCAAGACGAATTAAAGAGCTAACTGTTTTAATAACAGATATTTTTGCAGCAATGAGTGCTTCTAACTGTTTTAAGGCTTCCATTACTTTTTCATTAATCGAGATAACAAAAAGCCAATTCCTCCTGCGATCAAAACAGAAGCTAATGGATTTTCCTGTATTTTTTTCAATAAACGATCTGACTGTTCTTTGAGATTCTCTTCTACTTCATTTGCTTTGTTTACCCCATCTTCATACAACTGATTCACCTTTTTTTTTCCTTCTGTTAATAACTGGCTTGCAGCCGCTTCAAGATGATCTTTGGGAGTATATGCTCGGTTTTTCATGTTAGTACCCTCCTTAGTTAACCACACTATATGGAAAAATTTAATGAAAATAATATTTTAAATATAGTCATTGAATAAGATTAATCAAATAAACACACTTTTAATTATTATTTATTTTTAAAAATATAAAAAAATTATTTTTTTATCAATGAGATGTCATTCATACAGGAGTATGTCTCTCGAATTCAGTTATCCGGTTTACTGCACATAATTTGTTATTGATCATCAAAACCTCACATTGACTTCAATAAAAAAATACGTACACTAAATGGCCAATAATAATATAGGTAAATAAATAATGGTTGACACAACTCTTCTCAGAGACATACAGCAATTAGAAGATGCTGTAACATTCTATTGTCAGGGCAAATCTCAATATTTTGGTGAAAAAAAACCTTTTAACTTTTCTGCGCTTGCAAATGTTTATAACTCAATCAAATTGTTACCATTGGACAACGAAAAAATTGCGCTTATGGAACGTTTTCATCAAAATGTTTGCAAACAAATAGCTGCCTTTCATCCTAAACTTTATTTTTCTATAAATTTTACTAATGAAATTAATACCTATAAACCTTTGCTTGAACAACTTAATACACTAAAAAAACAAGCTTCGGAACTTTTTGAACATTATTTTGATGAGAGACCTCACTTTGATTGGGAAGGTTTGCATCAACTTCGTACCCAAATTTATAACCTGCCAAATCTCTCAGATAAAACACAACTCATGCGATTATTTGAGGATGGAGTATTAGCAACAATCACTCAAATAGAGCCTAAAGCCTATCTTCTCCTGACTTTTCACTCTGAATTAGAAACAGTGGAGGAGCAGGCAGCATTAGAGCGTCAAAGCGTTTCTTTGCAATAAATCAGAGAACATCTTAATTATAGAACTCACATGAGTTCTATAATTTTTTCATAAAACTATTCAATAAAATAAACCAACCTCTAAAGAATCTGCTCACAGAGAGTCAATTCAGATTAAGTATGCTAAAAATCACTTCTGACATAGATGAAGAATAGGCTTGAGGATTGCAATTAATAAACTATATTTTATTTAAGCTATTATTATTGGAAAACATATGAAATAAGGAGATAAGTA
Source organism: Legionella bozemanae (assembly GCF_001648595.1). Classification (GTDB taxonomy): domain Bacteria; phylum Pseudomonadota; class Gammaproteobacteria; order Legionellales; family Legionellaceae; genus Legionella; species Legionella bozemanae. The sequence goes on from NZ_LBAW01000004.1 coordinate 99,049, forward strand.
TGTTGAGCCTTGATACGGAAACAATTTGTGATCTTCTTGATAAAGCACGACAATTTCAAGTCAAAGAAGACGTCAGCTTTCCGGAAGTCACTGATGAAATGGATGCACTCTACGTATTAGCTGATTATCACGATGATCCAGTTTATCAAGAAACAATAGAATTCATTGATAATTTGCGTCCTGATCAGCAAGCAACTTTAGTCGCATTAATGTATTTGGGTCGCGGAGATTACACCCAAGATGAATGGGAAGATGCACTTAATTTCGCCCAAGAGGAATTGACGGAGCATACCGGGGAATATTTGTTATCCAGACCCACAGTGGCTGATGACATTGAGCGAGGTCTAAATATGCTAGGAATTTCCTATCAGGAATAGTCTTTTCAGAGATCAGCATGCCATTCGTTTATATTGGTACCTCAGGATGGGTCTATAAGGGTTGGAAAGAGATTTTCTATCCTAAGTCTCTTGCAGAAAAAGATGAGCTAAGCTATTACGCAAGCATCTTTAACTCTGTAGAACTTAATAACAGTTTTTATCGCATACCTACCCCAAAATCTATTGCAAAATGGAAAGAGACTACTTCGGATAAATTTATTTTTTCGTGTAAAGCCAGTCGCTATGTAACTCATGTAAAAATGCTTAAAGATGTTCAGGATAGTGTTAATTACTTATTGCAAGTACTCGAAGGATTAGAAGAAAAATTAGGGCCTATTTTATTTCAACTCCCACCTTATTGGCCTTATAACCTGGAACGTTTGGAACAATTTATTAAAGGATTGCCTGAATCCTTTGATTATACATTTGAGTTTAGAAATAAAAGTTGGTTGCGTCAGGAAGTTTATGATGTTCTCACAAAAAACAATATTGCACTTTGTTTTTATGATTATAAGGGATTTCAGTGTCCAGAAATTATAACCAGTGATTTTATCTACTTACGATTGCATGGGCCGCATCTCCAACCTTATTCAGGTCATTATGAAGAAAAATCGCTTTTAAATTATGCTCATAAATTTGCCGATTGGCACAAACAAGTTAAAAAAATTTTTTGCTATTTAGATAATGATGAGAAAGCAGTTGCCCCCTATGATGCCCAAGTATTAGAGCGCTTAGTACAATTGACATTTAACAATCCTGCTCAATAATCATTATTTCAAGAGCACACTTTAGTGAAAAACAAAACCTCTCTACGTACCGCTTTTTATATGCGGTTACGTAGGAAAAAAACATTTTATGGGTCTTTCGGGCTTCGCTTGTACCATGGCTACAATAGAAGTCCTTCAAATTAGAGAATTGTATCCAAACGCAAAGATTGTTTTATTTTCCAATAATCTTCCCAAGGATCTCCCTTTAATGCCTCTAATCGTTGGGGTATTGTTTTAATTGTAAATTCGATATCTCGTTTCTCTTTACCCAGCTCATCCCAATGAATCGGTACAGCTACAGGGGCATGAATACGTGCTCTTGTAGAATAAGCGCTGATTGCCGTAGCGCCTCGTTGATTTCGTAAAAAATCAATAAATATTTTATTTTTCCGTTTGGCTTTATTCATGGTGCTCGTATATTGATTGGGATTAATTCGTTCCATAAACTCCGCAAAAACCTGCGTGAAGTTCTTTACCTCGTCCCAATCATATTCAGGTTCAATAGGTACTACTACATGTAATCCTTTACCTCCAGTTGTTTTAACAAAAGAAGTGAGTTTGAATTCATTAAGGTGTTTTCTAATTTCAAAAGCTGCTTTAACAATTGCTTCCCAAGTTACAGAGGGGCCAGGATCTAAGTCAAATACAATAAAATCCGGTTTTTCTATATGATTAATTTGGCTACCCCAAGGATGAATTTCCAAAACATTCATTTGCACTAAACTGAAAAGCCCTTCTATTGTATTTAAATAAACGTAGGACTCTTTCTTCTTTTTAGTCTCCATAGAGACAGCCTGTAACACTTTTGGTGTTGAATCAATATAATGACGTTGAAAAAAACAATCGTGCCAATTTTCAGGGCAACGAAGTAAAGATAAGGGCCTATTTTTTATAAATGGCATGATGTAATCACAAACATATTCGTAATAATTCAATAAGTCTTTTTTGGGAATACCATCTTCAGGATAAAGCACTTTCTGAGGGTGGGTCATTTTAATTCTAAAGGAATGAGTCTTGGTATTTTTGGCATCTCCTTTTTCAATTTTTTTGTCTTTATTTTCTAATAGAGTTTTTTGTTCACGAAAAACCTCTTCAGGTTTTTTATCCAGACGCAATCCTTTGAAACTTGGGTGTCGTAAATACCCCCCTTCAGTCCAATGAGTAAATTCGATTTCTGCGACCAGTTTGGGTTGTACCCAAACTACTCCTTGGGATCCAGGGATTTCCTTAGCAAAAGGCTTTTGCTTTGCCGGAATTTTTTGCAATAAAGCGAATACTTCCTTAAGCGATGCTTCGCTAAAACCAGTTCCTACATTTCCTGTATAATCCAACTCTCCTTGCTCATTATAAACCCCTAAATACAGAGCACGAAAATACTTACGCGAGTCGGTTGGCACTGAGTAACCGCCAATAATAAATTCTTGCCGCATCAAGCATTTGATCTTAAGCCATTTTTTAGTGCGTCCAGATATATAGGGACTATCGATTTGTTTGGAAATTATTCCCTCAAGTCCAAGTTCACAAGCACGATGAAAAAGGAAACGTCCTTCACCAATAATATGATCACTAAAGCGAAGCATTTTATCCTGCCCTTCCAACACATTTTTCAAAATTGCTTTACGCTTTAATAAAGGTAAAGTTCTTAAATCAAACTGTTCGTAATACAAAATATCGAAAAGATAATAAACATATGAAGCATTAGGATTCAATTTAATTGTATTTTGTAATAATTGAAAATCAGCTTTCCCATGTTCATCAAGTAAAACAATTTCTCCATCCAATATGGCCTGCGGTAAAGCCAATTTTTTAAGTGCATCTACTACGGATAATAAATCATTGGTCCAATCTTTATTATTACGTGATTTTAAGCGGATGTGTTCATTATGAATGAGCGCAATAATTCGATATCCATCAAATTTTATTTCATGCAGCCAATCTGAACTTTCAGGAGCATGGTCTACCAGTGTAGTGAGTTGGGGCGCAATAAAACCTGGGAAGGAGCTGATGCTTAAATGATCAGAAAGTTCTGGTTCGTGCTTATTATGCAGTTTTTTTTTATGTCACTTGTATGAGGCTGATTCGTCCTACTATAATGCTCCCCAATTTCATCGATCGAAAGATTGGTCAGCACACTATCTGGTTCTGCTTCAATGATGTCATATTCTTTCTGTTTTCGAGCAAATTTGTCCTTGAATTTGATTAAAAACCAATGCTTCTCATCCTTAAAACGTACTAAATCCCAACGCCCTTTTAATTTGATAGCCTCTAATTCAAAGCGTAAGTGCCCTGATTTATATGCTTTTTCAGGATCTGCATCAAGGGGTTTCCAGATGCCTTTATCCCATAACATCACATTACCCGCACCATATTGGCCCTCAGGTATTATTCCTTCAAAATAACCGTATTCAATGGGATGATCTTCTACATGCATTGCCAAACGCTTTACTGATGGATCGAAACAGGGACCTTTGGGAATCGCCCAACTCAATAGAACACCATTTAATTCAAGACGAAAATCATAGTGGAGATGGCTGGCAGCATGTTTTTGAATCACAAATAAAGAGTTCGTCTCAGAAGAAACACCGCCTTTAGGCTCAGGGGTTTTATTAAAATTCCTTTTTTTACGATAAGGCTCAATACCCATGTACCGCTCCTTTCAGCATGATTACTTTAATTTTAAGAAAAATACTAAGAATTTCCACTCACCTCAATTAAGGTAGAAGTATCTAATTTTTGCACATAGAACCGTTCTTTTTTGTCTACTACGTTATGCATAACATGCAATCGATCGGTAATAGGCCACTCCTACGTTCTGCTCCCACGACTTGTTCGTGGGGTTGTCCGCAGGAGCCAGCTCCAATAGCCATTTATGGATGCCGCGACACTTAGGTTTGGATAAAGGAATTGGCCTTGCGTCGATTGTAAATGGGCTATTCCTCTATGACTTTTAAAAATAGTCTACTCTTTGAATAAGAAATGTAATTAAGGATTAAGAGAATGCCTAAATCAATCTGGAAAGGCGAAATTTCCTTTGGTCTTGTTTCGATACCGGTTTCGTTATATTCCATTGAGGAACCAGACGAGCTTAAGTTTCATTTGCTTGATAAAAAAACGAAGTCCAGAGTGCATTATCAACGAATTAGTGAAAAAACCGGCAAGGAAGTTCCTTGGGACCAGGTGGTGAAGGGATTTGAATTTGAAAAAGACCGTTACATTGTTGTCGATGAAAAAAAGTTCGAAAAAGCGAGTCCAGATTTATTTAAAGCGATTAACATTGAAGAATTTGTAGATTTTCGAGAAATTGATAGTCTTTACTTGATGAAACCTTATTATCTTATTCCAGAAAGTAAAAATAAAAAAGCATATGTATTATTAAGAGAGGCATTAAAAAAAACAAATAAAGCAGGTGTTGCCAAAGTCATTATTCGGACAAAAGAATCTATTTGTTTAATCCTCCCTCACTATCATGCCCTGCTTTTGTACTTAATTCATTTTAAAGATGAGATACGCGAAGAAAAGGAAATGGATGTTCCAAAAGAAGATTTTAAAAACTATAAGGTTTCCCAATCAGAAATAAAAATGGCTGTTACTTTGATTAATGAAATGACCACTAAATGGCAGCCCGAAAAATATCATAATGAATATCGTGAGGCGCTGAAAAAATGGCTTGAACAACAAATAGCCAAACAACCAGTAATCAAAGAAGAGGAAGACTCTGAGGTTGTCAAAGAAAGTTCTGCGGATGTAGTTGATTTTATTTCACTTTTAAAAGAAAGCATGAAAAAGAGAAAACCTGCAGAAAAGTCAAATAAGAAAAAGAGCTCATAAATCAAGAAAACAATCAATCTGCTCCATAGACCACACTCTTGTCAAATTATGTCACTTTATGCAAAGATAACTTGAGACATCTTGAGAATAAGTGTCATAGACTCTTTCGAAGTTCGCTGCAGAGTGAGATACGAGAAAGCCTGCAATAGAATTTCGGAAAAGTTCTAGTGTTTTAGCAGCAATCTCGGAGGGATCTAAAATGAGACGAATATTTAAAATTGATAAAACTATTAGGCAAGCGGGCTCTGTATTTAAAACGCATCCATCTCACACAATGCTTCCATCAAAAAAAACAACAAAACCCTTGTTTGCAACTCCCCAAAAAGCAACAACAGTCCCCCCAGTAACGAAAGCACTTAATACACTTTTTTTTACAAAATTAAAAGCGGAGGAACACAAGCAGTTTACATCTAAAAAACGGCATCGCTCTGAATACAAAGACAATTATAGTGCCGCACTCAACTTGCCTTATTCAAACCATCAATTAGCCGTAAAGCATCATGATCAAAATGCGCTCCTCGTCATGTCTAAAAAAAATATTATTGAACATGCAAATCGACGCATAGATTTATTTTTTTACACATTAATTGCTTATTACAAAACGGGGATTTTGCCAATCTATGGGCATACAACATTACAACATGGTAGAGGACGTACTACACGCAGTAATACGAGTGTCTCGGAGGCCTGTCATAGTAGTCTGACTCCTTCATTAGTGGATACAACCATTTATCAAAATAGTCAAACAGGAGAAAAACATAAAAGTTTATTGTCTGATACACATTTTATGGATAGCCTGAATTCCACAGTCGAATTGCCTCCTTTTGTCAATGATTTGGATGATCTGTTAGAAAATGCATTAAGAGAAAAAAGTTTGACTATTCTTCGCGAGGTTTCACTTGGAACAATAAATCCAATTACAGGATTAACCCAGTTTTTGCAAATAATGAGTACTGTTTTAAAGGGTCTTAAAGAAGATGCTGAAAATAAAAGCAAATCTGCCGTATCCCAGCATCCTTTAATCAAGCAATCAATTACTCCAAATCTGATCGAGCTTGTAAGAACTGGCTCACTCGCAACTACCTATTTACCTCAAAAACAAATCGCAAATGATGCCTACATCCAACTGTTACTTAGAATGACGCCTGCAGAAAAAGCCGCATGCAAAGATGAGCCTAGTAAAGAAAAGTTATACATCAATAAAATTATGGAGTTACAAAACGAAATTTTGCATACGAAAAGCAACAAACATCCATCACCCTAAATAAAGAAAACAGAGTAGTGACACTCAATAATTTGAACCTTATCACTATGTTCTGCGACTTGTTCCTTTCTCTTGATCACATCTCTGCCTACGCTCCGTGGCTTGTCCACGGGGTCCAGTGATTTAGGGCAGATCTTCCGAATCCCGCAGACAAGGCGCGGGACGTTGGAATAGAGCCGGACTTACTTTTCAGCGAATGTGTAGAGGATTAGGATATAGAACTTAATTACTTAGCACTAAGGAAAAACCGGAGGTTAAATAAGATAAGCATCCTCTAGCTATGCCTGAGAGATTTGACTAGAATACAGTTTACCTGCTGATAAATAAAAACTTTTTACACTGGCGTCAATTATGAATATCCACACTGTTGTTGAAGAGCAGAGAAAATTTGCTGCTGAAGGACAGGCTAAAAATATTGATTTTCGTAAGCAGCAACTGCAAAAATTGAAAGCGATTATCAAACAAAATGAGCAACTCCTTTATGAAGCACTTTATGCAGACATAAAAAAATCTCAGTTTGAAACTTATTTGACTGAACTTGCCATGGTTTATCATGAGCTTGAGCTAGCAATTAAATCGGTACATAAATGGGCTAAGCCCAAAGCAACACGAACAGAATTGGTGCTGCAACCAGGAAAGAGTTTTATTTTACCCGAACCTTACGGAACGACACTTATTATTGGTGCATGGAATTATCCTTATCAGCTGACGTTAAGCCCTTTAATCGCAGCCATGGCAGCCGGAAACACCAGCATTATCAAACCTAGTGAGTTGCCACAAAATACCTCATCTGCCCTGGCAAAAATAATAAATCAAAATTTTGATCCGGCTTACCTTTATGTCGTAGAAGGTGATGCTACGGCGACTCAAGAACTTCTTAGCTTTCGTTTTGACAAACTCTTTTTTACTGGCAGTACAACTGTAGGAAAAATTGTAGCGAAAGCAGCTGCGGAACACCTAACTCCTGTTACACTTGAATTAGGCGGAAAAAGCCCTTGCCTTGTTTTTGCTGATGCCGATCTCAAGATTTCAGCGCAGCGTATTGTTTGGGGCAAATTTTTAAACGCGGGCCAAACCTGTATTGCGCCCGATTATCTTTTAGTTGAAGAATCGATTTACCAACCCTTATTGGAAGAACTTAAAAATCAAATCGACACTATTATTGGTCCTAATCCTCTTGAAAGTGAAAGTTATGTACGGATTATTAATCAAAAACATGTACAACGTTTAAAAAAACTCATCGACCCCCAAAAACTATTTACAGGGGGACAAGTCATCGAAACAGAAAATTATATTGCGCCAACAATTCTTAAGGATGTCAGTTTTGCTGATGAAATCATGAAAGAAGAGATTTTTGGTCCAATTTTACCCATTATTCCTTTTACCGATCTGCAAACTGTTCTACAGGAAATAAAACAACGCCCGCGCCCTTTATCACTTTATATTTTTGGAAAAAATTCAAGCGTACAAACACAAATTTTGCATGAGGTTTCCTTTGGCGGTGGCTGTATTAATGATGTAATAATGCATATTTGCAATTCCCACCTTCCATTTGGCGGTATAGGAGAAAGTGGTATAGGAAATTACCACGGTGAAGCAGGTTTTAAAACGTTCAGCCACTTTAAAAGTATTTTGAAACGACCTTTTTGGTTCGAACTGCCGATTAAATACAGACCATACAAACAATGGAAATTAAAGATAATTCGCGCTCTTTTGGGATAAATTAACAAAAAGCGAATTTTCTTGGAAAATGAATCTCAGAATTCGTATTCATACGCTATAAGGTAAGACTCAATTTATAATTATGGTGTAGGATTTTTCCATATTCCCTTTTCTTTCTCTACAATACGTTGAGCCCGCTTAGCAATAGCTTCTTGTAACTGTACAAAAAAACGAGAAGGCTCTAGAGGTTGACTCACTTCTGATTCGAGCGGTTTACCCCATGACTCATCCAGTTCAGATTGAATATTTAACTCATCATCCAACATTGAATCTAAAGCATGGGTTTTTTGTTGATAAGAGACGGCGAATGTTCTACATGCTTCAACAAAGCAAGGATTTTCTTCCAAAAGCAGAGCAGAAGTACTGAGAAAGCCAATAATTCGTTCATCTTTATGATTTTTCTGATTTTGTATGACTAAAAACAAAAATTCTTTTAATACAGGATGAATTGATGCGTAATCCACATCACTCTCCCCTTCTTCTCCATACTTATCTACCAAATTTTGCAATAATTTAATACATTCTTTACTCACTGGCATTCCGTGCTCCCAATAAATAACCCTTTCTTTATTAAAAACTCTGAGAGCTAATTAAGCAAGAAAAAGAAGCGCGTTTTTACATTCGATTAAGTTCTTAATTCTTTTTTTAAATATACCTCCTTCTCTTGTACGTCACCAATATTGGGTCTATAACTTTAAGAATAAAAGAGAGCACTTATGTCAGAAAAAAAAGCTAAAGTTAAAATCAGTAGTTCTAAGGAACCACCTGCTTCACTTTCTGTTGAAGCAAATCCTTTTATTCTCGCAAGTATCCTTAAAGAATTGCCAGGCAGTATCTATTGGAAAGACAAAAATGGGGTGTATTTAGGTTGTAATGACACCATGCTTGAAATGACTGGAATGAAATCCATAATTGGAAAAACAGATTTTGATATGCCATGGGCCGCATCTGCAGAAACAATTCGCAATAATGATTTAAAAGTAATGGCACTTAACTCTTCATTAGAACTGGAAGAAACAGGAACATTGGCCAATGGACAACAAGCCGTTGTATTGACCAGGAAAACTCCTCTACGCGATGAACAAGGAAATGTCATAGGTATTCTAGGCATCTCGCTGAATATTACTCACCGTAAAAAGCAAGAAGCAGATTTGCGCTCAAGCCAGGAAAAAACACAATCGACTTTAGAAAACATTCTTGCCAATATGCCAGGGCATGTTTATTGGAAAGACAAAAATGGGGTGTATTTAGGGTGCAATAACCGCCAAGCACGAAGCGTAGGATTTCAATTTGGCCATGAGCTTATAGGGAAAACCGATTTTGATTTACCTTGGGGTGAACATCAAGCCGAGCTATTCCGTCAAAATGATCTTTATATTATGCAAACGGGTGAAACCGAAATTATTGAAGAAAAAGCCCTGGTCGAAGGTAAAAATGCCATTTTTTTAAGTCATAAATCTCCGATGCGTAATAAAAAAGGAGAGATTACTGGAGTACTCGGTATTTCAATTAACATCACTGACCGAAAAAAAATGGAAGCCGAGCTCAAGGTTGCAAAAGAAAAAGCCGAAGCAGCAAGCCTTGCAAAAACAGAATTTCTTGAAAATATGCGTCATGACATTCGCACGCCCCTCACTGGCATTGTTGGATTTGCAGATCTCATCAAATCTGAAGCAAAAAGTGCTCAGATTAAAGAATATGCGGATAATCTAGTCGCATCCAGCCATGCTTTGCTTGATTTTATGGATGAGGTTCTTGAAGCAATTCATGTAAGTTCTGGCGAAGTGCCCAAAGTTAGGAAAAAATTCGTCTTACAACGAATCGTTCAACATGTTATTGATCTTAATAAAGCCAAAGCATCTGCAAAACACCTGCGTTTATCGTTGGATTTTGATCCCAATATTCCCAAATACCTCATTGGTGATCCGGTGCGCATCCATCGCATTTTACTCGAGCTAATTGCTAACTCATTGAATTTCACAGATGCAGGCTTTGTAACATTAACCGCTAAACTGGCAAAACGAGAAAATCGCGAAATCATTATTCAATTCATCATAGAAGACAGTGGCATGGGTATTCCCAAGGACAAGCAACAGGAAATTTTCCTGCAATTTAAACGCCTAACGCCTTCCTACAAAGGAATTTATAAAGGAGCGGGTCTAGGCCTTGCGGTAATCAAACAGTTTATTGATGAATTAGATGGGGAAATATATGTTGAGAGTACGGTTGCCAAAGGAACACGGTTCACCTGCATCATTCCCTTAAAAACCGCACTTTTAGAAGATGAAACCGGCATTGATAATGATTTTTTTGAGCCAAATATTCCAAGTTTTACAGAAAATACTGCAATCACCCAACAAGCTCCGGACTCATCCGCAAAATTATTCAAACATCGTATCTTATTAGTAGAAGACAATACCATTGCACAAACAATCGCAAAAGAAATGTTGAATCAATGTAATTGTCACGTTGATGTAGCAGCTGACGGACAATCGGCATTACAATTCTGGAAGAAAAATAAGTACGATTTAATTTTTATGGATATCGGTTTACCCGATATGGATGGTTATCAAGTGACCCATCACATTCGTGTTCAAGAAATCGCTAAAAACCATCACACCCCAATTATTGCACTCACAGCCCATGTTGGCGAAGAAAACAAGCAACGATGTATCGAATCAGGAATAAATGCGGTACTCAGTAAACCACTCACTCAAAAAAATTGTTGTGATATTTTGAATTCATTTATTCCTTCCATACAAAAAGAAAAAGGAATCTCCTCTGAACTTGATGTTTTAGATTTACCCGCAACAGAAAAACAGTTTTTTGAGCTTTCAGAATTCCCTCTACTTGATGTTGCAGAAGGAATTAAAACTACCGGTACAGAAGATATGTTCTGTAAGATGCTCAAATTAATGCTTGGCCATTCTCTTGTTGAAGATATTACCCTACTAAAAGAAGCACATGTACAAGGGGACTGGGAAAAAACACAGAAACTTGCCCATAAAATTAAGGGGGGTGCAGTATATGTCGGCGCCATCCGTTTGAAAATCGCTTGCCAATATCTTGAGCGTTATTGGAAATCAGGACAACGTGATTTATTGGAGAAAATATATCAGCAAATGATGCAAGTGATTGATGAAACAACCTCTGAAATTCAAAAATGGATAAAGGCAAAAGCACCTCATTAATTTAGATATTTTTGTAGCCTGGGTGATGTGAAGTGAAACCCGGGAGAAATTTTTAAAAGTGAAACCCCGGGTTTCGCCTCGCTCCACCCAGGCTACACATATAAATGAAACACTTAAAAATCGCTAACCACTGGTTCGTTTTCCTGAGCAGCTTCTTGAGGCATTTGCAACTCATCTCCTACTATCTTTCCTGGATATTTTTTAAATCGAAGTGCAACAGGTCTTAAATAATTTGGATAATGAGGTTTTATTAAATATTCATAAGTGGCTGCCATCGCCTTGTTTCTGCCGCTGGGATAAACTTCAAAATCATATGCTTTTTCTGTCCATAGGCACATCACCGAACACTCTTCCAGCAAATAATCAAGGCAAAGTCTGGATGCCCGTTCATAATCAACATCCACAGCAGAAAATCGGCTCAAGTATCGTGTTAAAAAATCATCAATATTGGCATGAATCGCATGACGAAATAAGTCATTGGAGTCATATTCTTTTTGCACACGTACATAGCTGTCAATGTAATTCTGGCTGTTATACCAATCATCCCAACGCATAATTTCAAAGGGAATAGTTAATTGATTGTAAGCCATTTCATTTCGCAGCAACCAATCATCACCTTCTTTTACAGCAAGCTGATATAATTCATCTGGTGTCGCATGCTGCATAATACCCATCGTATGACGTTGAACACTATCGTCAACAAGGATAGTACACCGTTTAAATGCCCCATTAATGAGTTTAATCACCGCTGCAAATTTTTCGCCCTCATGGATGGGTTGTCCAACACTAATAGGCATCAGACAAGAAGATTGAGGAAACTGTTTTCTTTCTTCTACTGGGTTTTCTCTAAAGGAAGCTTTCACAATCCTGTTATCAATTAAACTCATATCCCCTACCTCCTTGAGCTGATATCATATTTTGCATAAAAAGAAATCATATTTTATTTTATAAAAAGCATAATATCCATTAATTATTCAGAACAGGCATCTAATCACATGAGATAAAATCGAAATTACTTCTATCGAAACAAAAAGGACTACATTCCGCGCTTTATGCTAGCGGTCATCTGTGCAGAGATGTCCGTCTTTTAGGTATACTCTAATTGTATTATTGGTTAGCCCGGGGGGAAGCCACAGAAATATCGATTACATAATAATTACTTAATGTTATTATTGTATAATTTGTGTAATATATAGATAAATTTAACCCTAGAGCGAGTATAAAATGTCTTTTAGAATAGATAATCCTGGTGGCGGTGATTGCGGATTTTATGCGTTTGCAATAGGTTTAATAGCTACCATTCAAAAAGAACATGCAGAAAACAGCAAGAACAGCAAAACTTTTGCTCAATGGCAAAGTAAAGGTCTTGATGTAAGCTTGCAAGAAATTCTGGACATTGATTTAAATCAGCTCTATGAATCTCCTTATACTTATAAAAAAGAAACCTTGCTTAAATTACAAATGTCTTTAAGAAGTATTTCTGCCACTGCATATAAAAATGATCTTCTTAAGAAAATAGCGGAAGCAAAAAGTAATGGAAGCACTCAGGTTGAAAGCTCGCCTGTATATCATAAGTTTATGGAATTAGTGCACTATTACTTAAAAGAAGAACAAGAAGAGAATGAACTGGATAAAATAAAACAGTTCAATGAGTTAGCTTTATCACCTGAAGTCCTTGACTTAGCACAAAAAACGGCTAAATCATTAAGTCCAAAACTTAAAACTAAATCCTTTGAGGAAGGACAAAAAATAGAAAATGCGCATGTCAAAGAAGCATTACTGGCAGACGTACTATCTGGCGGTAAAGCAAATCCTCATTCTATCATTTTAAAAGGGGTAGAAAAGATTAAAGAACAAGGAAGATGGGCCACTCATAGCGATTTAAAAGAAGTTGCAGATCAACTTAAAGTAAATCTCTATGTAACCCATGAACTCAATGGAGAACCTATGAAGGGTTGTCCTACTATTGTTTTAAATAACGAAGGTCAGTCAATCCATTGGACAACCACTGTAGAGGAATTACCTCAGCCCAAAGCGAAGCCTATTAAAAAAGAACGTGTTGAGAACCCAAAATTAACAGAAGAAACTCATACCTCTTCTAAAAATCATGAATCTTCTAGAAGTCTTGAATCTTCAAAAACCCGTGAACCCTCTAAAGATAGAGAAACACAAGTGATTGCAGCAACTGTAAGCACTCAAGCGAACGAAAAGAAAGCAGAGCGTTATCAACAACACATAAAGACACTCATGGTAAGTGCATCCGATCCGAGGTTCTTTGCTGGTGTTCAAAAAAGAATTGAAAACCTTGATAAACTTGATAATGAAGAAGCGCTTAAAAATGAGCAGGGTGTTCGAATTGAATCAGATGAGGAGTTCGCCACACGCTTACAAGAAGCAGAGTTCAGAAGAGCGAATCTGAAGTAAAAGCTATTAAAATTGTTTGCAAATAAAAGTACTTTGGAACATGGGGGTTATTCTTTCCGGCCCTAGACCGTGAGGCACTTGTCGTACCACAAATACATTAACTAATAATGTACAAACACAGAGTATCATAAGGGACTTATTGATGAACACCATTCAACGCTTTATTAAAGCACAACAAGGCCAAGACGCATATGTCTCATTCCAACAAGCTTATGATGAACTCAAAGCGGGAAGCAAACAAAGCCACTGGATATGGTATATCTTTCCTCAGTTAAAACAGCTTGGGCTCAGTGCTATCGCCCAACATTTTGGCATCGTTGACCTCAAAGAAGCGTGCAACTATTTGCAAAATAAAGAGCTTTTTCAAAATTATAACGCAATAACTCAACTGGTAGAACAACAACTAAAAAGAAAAATCCCTGCCCTAATCCTTATGAGTGGGGATACTGACACTAAAAAACTGGTATCAAGCCTTACTTTATTCCGCGAAGCAGCTTCATTTCTTGATCGCCAAGGAGACACATCTCAGGATTTTGCAGCACTTGCACAGCATTGTGATCGAATTCTACAAGAAACCGCAAAACAAGGTTATTCCCCCTGCAAGCGTACTCTTGATTTTGTGCAGGAAGAGAAAAAATAAATCATCATTAGCGTGTGTTGACAATTCATCCATATCTACGTCCCGCAACTTGTTCGCGGGAGCCAGGAATGGAGAATAAGAGCTCAAATATCTTACTAATTGAGCGATCATGGATTTCGCGAACAAGTCGCGAAACGTAAGCGGTGAAAATAAATTACTAACGCACCCTTGGAAAATTTAAAAATTTTGTCGTCCTGTTTTTTCTTTCTTTCAAAAGTGTATGATTGCTTCATAAAATAACTTAAATTATCGGAAATAAAATATAATGAGAAAGTTCGCTGGCATCCTTTTTCTATTCTTCAATCTAGGTATTCAAATCGCAAATGCAAACAATCTCACTTCAGTAGAAAAACAGATAACCCAGTACATTACAACTCAGTCTCAAGAACAACTTTCACTATTGGAACAGTTAGTCAATACGAACAGTGGTACTACAAACCTTAAAGGAATTTATGAGGTTGGAAATAGGGTACGCCAACAACTCGACCAACTTGGATTTAAAACGTTTTGGGTTAATGAACCGCCTGCCATGCATCGAGCAGGAACATTGGTCGCTCAGCGTACTGGAAACAAAGGCAAAAAGCTGCTTTTAATTGGCCATCTTGATACGGTGTTTCCTGCAGATAGCCCATTCCAACATTTTGAACGTCAAGGAGATGTTGCAACAGGACCGGGAGTTATAGATGACAAAGGCGGCGTGGTAGTTATCCTTTATGCTTTAAAAGCCTTACAAGAAATGCACGCTCTGGACAATGCAAACATAACAGTTATTTTAACAGGCGATGAAGAAGATTCGGGAAAACCCACTTCGATTTCAAGAAAACCTTTAATCGATGCAGCAAAAAATAGTGATATCGCCCTGGATTTTGAGTGGTCTATTACAGTGGACACAGCAACCGTTGCGCGTAGAGGCATAGCACACTGGACTATAGAAACTCAGGGGAATGAGGCACATTCTTCAGAAATTTTTCAAAAAAAAGCGGGTTATGGTGCTATTTACGAGTTAGTACGAATCCTAGATACAATGCGTACCCAGCTTAGCGGGGAGCGCTTTTTATCATTTAGTCCAGGCCTTGTTTTAGGTGGAACTACGATTAATAGTAAAAATGACATTCAAGGTGCAGCTTTTGGCAAGGGAAATGTCATCGCAAAAGTTGCTATGGCAAATGGCGATTTACGTTTTATTAGCGAACAACAAAAGAATGCGGCGGAGAAAAAAATCGCTAGTATTGTTACCCATCATTTACCTGGCACTACCGCTTCCATTATATTTCAAGAAGGGATCCCAAGCATGCCGCCTACTCCTGCCAATGAGGCTTTATTAAAACAATATAGTGAAGCTAGTGAAGACTTGGGAAAAGGAGTGGTACATCCTCTTGATCCAGGCAGCAGAGGTGCAGGTGATATCTCACATATTGCCTCCATAGTAAACGGAGCATTAGCAGGTTTGGGACCTGTAGGCACAGACGCACATTCTGTGAAAGAAACTTTAAATATCCCTTCCCTTTCAATACAGACTCAACGTGCATCCCTATTAATTTATCGATTGATTCACTCATGAGGATCCTCCTGTTGCCTCAATAAATAACATTTCATTTTTCTTTATGAAATCTGATCTATACTTTAAAAACTGCCGAATAGTTCGTGTCTGAGGTATGTATGCAAACAAAATTAGAAGAGGAAAAAAAGGCTGCGAAAGAACGATATGAGGAAATGTTAGCCGCGTTGGAGGTTATGAACAAAGCACATCAGAATTTATTATTTGAGATGCGGCCTAATGAAACGTTTTTTGAAGAAATGTATGAAAATAATAAAGTTGCTCCTTTATATGTTGAATTTGTATCCAAAAACTCAGGAGCCAAATTTACTATAGAGAATAAATTTTTCCCTCATAGTTGGGTTATCACAACACCACAAAATGCAACCAAAGAGGAGCTGGATTATGTAAGGGATTTGACCCTAGAAACAATTGCTCATCCTAAAAATGCACCTGAAGGCTATCAACCTAAACTTTTAGCCGTCTTCCCTGATGGGACTCCTGAAGAGCAAATCTTTGAATTTATTAAAGCTGCAGAAAAAAAAGGAATAGAGGTTAACTTATTTATTGGACCAAAGTCAGAATATGAAAAAGTAAGTGAGACGCATGCTCAAAAAACAAAAGAGGCAGTCGAATCAGGAAATCTGGATAAACTTCCCGGATGGGATGGTTTTATGCGTGAGATTCAAAAAAGTGAGGGTGGAAGAAAGGGTGAGGACATGTTAAATAGATACCGCTCAGAACATACAAGTTCCTTGAGCCATAATTAAAATTAATTAGCTCTCATACCTCAATTTTACTGTGGCTGCTCACAAACGCTATAATATAATTAAGAAGCCTTTAATTAATCAGTAATAGCTCCGCTAATGGGCTTGTATGAATTTTAAATTCTAACTGTTATTTAAATTGAAGGATTTTTGTTAACCATTTAATATACAATTTTTTTATGGATTGGCTTGATTTGATTCCTAATATTTATCCTAGTTCTTATCTCAAATTGCCTGCTAATTTTTACGAGGCGATCGAGCCAACACCGATTGCAAATCCTTATTTAGTTAAATTTAATCATGAACTTGCTTCGTATCTTTGTGCTCCGAATTCCTCTTCTGTCAATGAACAAGAAATTATATCTTTTTATGCCGGAAATCGAGTTCCAGCACATCTTAAAAGTATTGCATTAGCTTATGCAGGACATCAATTCGGATACTATGTGCCTCTTTTGGGGGATGGGCGCGCCGTGTTACTTGGTGAAGTATGCAGTCATGATGGGAAACGATGGGATATTCAACTCAAAGGTTCGGGAAAAACAATGTTTTCGCGAATGGGCGACGGTAGAGCTCCGCTTTCAGCTGTATTAAGAGAATATCTGATCAGTGAAGCAATGCATGGTTTAAATATTCCAACCACCCGTTGCCTCGCTGCCATTGCAAGCCAAGACAAGATCTATCGCCAAGATGGTCCCGTACCATTAGGTGTATTAACCCGAGTTGCATCCAGTAGTCTGCGGGTCGGTTCTTTTGAATATGCCGCTGCTCAAAAGGATAATCAATTACTCCAATCTCTCGCTCATTATGCTCTTGAAAGACACTATCCCGAACTGTTACCCAGTGCTAATCCTTATCTTGAACTGTTTAAAAAAGTTGTGGATCGGCAAGCAAGTCTTATTGCTGAATGGATGGGCGTAGGCTTTATTCATGGAGTCATGAATACAGATAATATGACAATATCTGGTGAAACCATCGATTATGGCCCTTGTGCGTTTATGGATGAATTTGACTTTGGTACTGTATTTAGCTCTATTGATCATGCAGGTCGTTATGCATTTGGCAATCAAGCTGCTATAGCAAAATGGAATTTGGCACAATTTAGTTTAAGCTTACTGCCTTTATTTAAAGATAAGGAAGCACCACAACAAATACTTGAAGCGCTCAACTCATTCACGGAACGCTTTACTCAATATTGGAATAAAAAAATAAGAGACAAGTTAGGGCTTTCTGAGGGAAATACTCATCCTAGCGAACTGATTAATAATTTTTTCGTATTATTACAGCAACATAAACCTGATTTTACAAATACTTTTAGGCTCATGAGTCAAGCCATTGATTGTGAGCGCTCGCAGAGCAATTTAATCAACGCCCTAGGAAATCAACCTGACAGCGAACAGTGGGTTTCTGACTGGTTAAAGTGTGTTAAACAACAAAATATCGAGATCAGCAAAATAAAAACGAAGATGAATCAGGTAAACCCAGCCTATATCCCCAGAAATCACTTAGTTGAAAATGCAATTAGAGACTTTATTGAAAACAACGACAGTACCTTGATGGATACTCTTTTAGCCGTATTGAGAAATCCTTATCACCAACTGAAAAATACTGAAAACTTACAGTCCTTGCCTATGCCGCATGAACGAGTATATCAAACGTTCTGCGGAACCTGAACTGACTCAACATGCAAAGGGTAATTTTTTGAATATAAAAATATTCTTCTTATCTCCTACCATCCCGAGCATGCCTATCGCGTCTATTTTGGATGACAGCAGTGGATTCTGCACATAAAGTGCAGAATATAGGCTTAGTCACTCTTTCTTTGCCTACTTGCCGTGCTTTATGCATGGCATCCAGTCGAGCGTGAAGATAGAACAGAGGTGGGTTCCGCATATAAAGCGCGGAGTGTGTTTTTTTTTGCTTTTGCTGAGATCCGCCAGGTACAATCCACAAAACGGATCAATAAATTAAAGGATTTTCTGATAAAGAATTTCTTTTAATAATGCCCCACCCTCATAAAACTCTGCTAATTTGGTCGAACTTGTGGCTTCAAAACCTAAGGCATCATAGAATTTACGTGCTTGGGTATTGTCTTCAAATACCCATAGAAATATTTTCTTATATCCTTGATTTGTAAGTTCAGAAATCGCAGCCAGACATAATTGAGTCCCTAACCCCATACGCCAGTAATCAGGATGTAAGTAAATAGCACTGATCTCACCCATTGAACTGTCTGCACTAAAATCACGAAAAGGACAAATGCTGGCAAAGCCAACAATTTCATTGTTGATTTCTATGATTAATACTTTAACTTCCAGCCCTATCAAATCACGCCACTGTTGAGTTCGCTCTTTTAAGGATAAGTTTTGTAATATAATTTCTGGAATGAAATCTCGATACATCTTTTGCCAGGAACAGATATGAATTCGTGCAATAGCCTCGGCATCGTCTAATGTAGCTGTTCTAATATTGGACGTTACATTTTTAATCATAATAAAAGCCTTAAAGACGTAATTGATTTCTATTAACCAATAAATTATTCACGTTCTTTTAAATTCAACATTTAAATAACATCTATAAGTGATATGCTATGTTAGAATGAAAAAATTGTCACTAAAAAGGATTTAGTCATGAATAAAATCAAACAAAAAGAACAAATGATTATGGGTGCTGTGACGTTATTTATCGCATCAATAGCCACTGCAGGAACTGTAACGAGTGATGTTTCCACTACAGATGGAACTTCCGTAGGAAAAGTCGTTTTTGAGGACAGTAAATACGGTTTACTGATTAAGCCCCAATTGACTGGACTTCCTGCAGGAATTCGCGGCTTCCACATCCACCAACATCCCGATTGCGGTGACCATGCTAAAAAAGCGGGAGCTCATTTAGATCCCGCCAAGACCAATAAACATCTTGGTCCATATGGCGAAGGGCATTTAGGTGATTTACCTGTATTAGTTGTTGATAGTAATGGCAGCGCAAATACTCCTACATTGGCACCTCGTTTAAAAACTAAAGATATTAAAGGACACGCCATTATGATTCACGCAGGTGGCGATAATTATAGTGATAATCCGCCTTTGGGCGGAGGTGGTGACCGTATTGCTTGTGGAAAAATTCCTTCTTAATTAAAAAAGTATGCACTTTTGATCCGGATGCAGCAGAGTCTGCATTCGGATTATTCCAATCTAAACAATAAAAAGAGAGATGTTATGCCCAGTTTTTTTTCAAAATTAGGATCGACTTGGGATCAATATTCTAATTTGCGAAGCAGATACGCGGAATTGATTCCTATTCCAAATCCATCCTATTTTAAGCCAATTCATGAAAAGAACTTTAAAAGAGACGTTACAGAGGATTTTACTGACATAATCGTTCGTCCCATCTATTGTCCTATCTGGTTAGGAGTAAATGCACTATTGCTGTTTTTAAAAAGCTTTATTTATCTTTTAGCGACTTTATTATTAGTTGTGCCGGCTTGCTTATTCGCAATTTTTGCCCCTAATTCAAATATCAGTTCCAGTACATGTTCTACATTTAAATCGTGTTTAGCAGAAGCCGTTGTGGATGCAACTATGGGTATTATTGCAAGTTGTGCTGCAGTCGCTGCTATTGTTTTTAATCCCATATACTTGCTTACTCGAGCTCTAAGTACTGTTGTTGAGCATATAGATAATGTAACCAAATCATGTTGCGGCTTAACTGTTGCCCGATTTTAATTTTCTACTGTCTATAGCGATATCTAAGGCTGTTATCCCTGCACAAACAGGGATCCATTTACAATGTTCATCCAGCTACCCTTTCATTCAATCATCTATGCGCCTCTCCACGAACCAGTCCTGAGAGAACCACGCGAATTTGCATGCCACTTTATGTTTTTAAATGAACTATACTCAACGTTCTACGTGCCGCCCTTTATGCGCGGTACGTAGGGATTAAATCTCTCAGGAACAAGTCGTGGGGCGAGACATAGGAAGAGTAGCTTATTACACTATTTTTAAGACGATTTGCTGTATCTACCAATTAATTCAGCTTGCTCAATAATGTGATTTTGCATGGCGGTCTCTATTTCCTTTTTCGTCGCATGCTCTCCTAGATTTAATAAGGTATCTAAGGCATAGAGTTTAAAGAAATAACGATGCGTCCCGCTTGGCGGACAAGGCCCACCATAGCCTGTTCTGTTCCAACTATTTCGCGCGCTAATCGCATTCGCTGGGACATTTCCCGTTTTAAGCTCATGACAATCAGTAGGCAGGTTAAATAAAATCCAGTGCACCCACAATCCCATTGGTGCATCAGGATCATCCATAATTAGAACAAAAGATTGAGTATTTTCAGGTATATTTTTCCATATTAATGGCGGGGAATGATCGGCACCAGTGCACGCATATTCTTTAGGAATAAGCGCATTATGAGCAAACGCAGGGCTCTCCAGTATCATTGCACACTCCTTATGATGAAACATTTATTTGCAATTTAGACTATTTTTCAACAAAAATACAGAGGTGTTCCTTAGAGTTTCCAGAATTATATCTTTAATTTTCCTCTTAAAATCTGCCAAAACATAACAAAATCACCCATTAGACTATACAAAGGATAAGGAAATGTAGCTGGTTTATTTTTTTCATAAACAAAATGCCCAATCCAGGCAAATCCATAACCAACCGCAAGCATCAGAATAAGCCATAAGTAATTCCAAGTGAAAAAGAAAAAAAGAAAACTCAAGCATGCTAAAGAAGTGCCCAAAACATGCAGACGCCGGCACATCACTGTTGTATGTTTACTCAGGTAAAAAGGATAAAATTCATTAAAACTCGTAAACTTCTTATCATTTTTCATAAGAATTCAGAAAGTAATTCTAAGTTTTTAAATTATAGTTTAAAAACTCATGTTATTATTTTTAAAGAAAACACCAGGAACCCGCGGACAAGCCGCGGGACGCAGGATAGGAAGAGCCCTAAACTTAATGACAGCATGCTTTTTCGAGGAGAAAGACGCAATTACAAATAACAACCCACTCCATCATAACCAATTACATGACATGACTTGTAGGTGCTTTGATTGAGCCGATAACTTACAGAACCATAATAGGCAATAATTGTTCCATTTTTAGTTTGTTCTACATGAGGTTTTTGAACGTTTGCTGCAGCATCACAAGTGGTATCGTTTTGTATCCAAACGACCCCTTCTGCAATAACACGAGTTTTGTTGGGAGTTAGCGCATTCTTTCCACAGTCTTTCACTGGCAAACGTTCCATTTTAGGAGCGGAAAAAACAAGATCATAACCCGCTGCGGCTGCCTTAACTGCATTTTCGGCATCTAAAATTCCATGTCCGCAAGGTTTTTTACCAACACACGATTTGTTCGCATCATTACTTACTGCAAAATCATGTGTCGTTGTATAAAGTAATTGTTCCACTTGTTCTGGACTAAGTACTTTTTCACTGGCTGCAATAATCAATCCAGCAACACCAGCAACATGAGGAGTAGCCATACTGGTTCCTTGATAAAAATCAAAACCGGAACCATTATAACCACCTCCAGGATTTACTGTAGATAAAATTCCTCCCCAAGTACCATAACGCTTGTCCCCCCCTGGAGCAGCTAAAGTAACGCTTGGACCATAGTTGGAAAAATAGGACCTAAGCCCCTCAGGCCCAGTAGAGGCGACTTTAATGGTTCCATTACAGATTGCCGGTGCATTAAAATGCTCCCAAACATTATCATTTCCTGCTGCGACAGCGAGTACCGCTCCTTTTTTACGTGCAAAAAAGACGGCTTCTTGTAATGCTTGATCACAATAATCAATTTCTTCTTTAGGTCCCTTGTCCACGCCAAAGCTCATATTTAATATTTTAGCAGGATGGATGTTGTTAGGTACTCCAGGAACATCACCGCCTACAGACCAATAAATGGCGTTAATGACGGAGCTTTCATAAAACATGCCATTAGCGGCAGGAATTTTTAAAGGAAGAATTTTTAAATCTTCACCCATGCCGCTCATAATGCTACCATAACCCGCAATGGTCCCGGCAACATGAGTACCATGATAGGATCGAGTTTCATCGATTAAGTTGTTATTATTTCCTGCAAAATTCCAACCCCATAGGTTACCTGCATTATCTTTTACCAGGTTATTGATCAAGCTGTCATTTAAAGCGATCCCGGTATCTAAAACGGCAACAACTATTGGCTTTTTAGAAAAGCCCGTAGTATAGGCCCAGGCACCATCTCTAATTCCAGGCTTGGATTCCAACATAATCCCTGCAGGGCGGGAAAACTCATCCCACTGACTTTCGTGCGATAATAAATCACCTGTACCCAAAATTTCAGGATCAGGAACGGGTTTAAAATAACTAACTCTGTCTTTAACCGCATATAAAACTTGGGGATTTTTACGCAAACGCTCCAGAATCAAAGACGTAGTATCCTTATCCTCTTCTTTAACCAAAGTACTGTTTGTTGCGTCTAAAATTAATAAAAAAGCACCATTTGCCATAGGATTCAATTCTTTCACGGGTAACTGAGTTACCTGTTTTATTTGTGACTTTAAAGAAGAAACACTGGTTATTTGTTCTTTATATTTGATTATGACTCGAACGCTGTCTTGATCGGATGAGGCAAAAACACCATGTGCGATAGATAAAAGACCTAAACCCAAAATCCCTGATTTAAACATGCAACAATCTCCTTATAAAATAAGTCGCAATTCAGTATGCAATAAGAAACAGGGCAAAACAAGATCAAACTTATCCCAAAATGCTACTCTCCTATACGTAATGTATTAATCTTAAAAATAGGTTGTTGAAATTCTTTGCATGCCCTATATACTGCATCTATCCTATTGTTTGCATTAGAAAAAGCTCATCATGAATCTGCGCTATTTTTTTTATAAAAACGCCACTCGCTGTATACGAAAACTACAATCTTTACTTGGTTTAAAAACCCTTGGTTCTCGTGCCATTATTTTAAATCATAACCATCAGATCCTTTTGGTAAAACACACTTATCAACCCCACTGGTATCTTCCAGGCGGGGGTGTAAAAAAAGGTGAGTCCACTAAAGAAGCAATAATACGTGAATTAAAGGAAGAAGTAGGCATAATCCCAACCGAAGAGCCGCAACTATTTGGGATTTATTTTCATACCTACATGGGAGTAAATGACTATCCCGTGATCTTCATCGTTAAAAATTTTATCTCTATAGAAGCCTATTCTCATGAAATCGAACAAATGGCTTGGTATGATTACAACGAGTTACCGGATATGGTAAGCCCAGGAACAAAACGTAGGCTTGATGAGTATTTTACTCAAAGTTCACAATCAGAAACTTGGTAAAACGTTAGCATTCACTGAGACAATCCAGAGCATAGCACTTTTAATTCACCTTAAGTTTTTCTTGATATTTAGATTGGCCAACGTACCACAGCTTGTCCGTAGTATCCAGGAGTTGTAGCTTTAATTGGATGCCGTGGACAAGCCACGGCACGTAGGGTTAGGATCGTCAAGAAAAACTTAAGGCGAATTAGAAGACATAGTGGAGGCTCTCCACTACTACCCTCAAATTTACAAATTAATAACGATATTGCTCAGACTTAAAGGGACCATTAATTGCGACACCTAAATAGTCCGCTTGTTCTTTGGTGAGCCGCGTCAATTTCGCTCCGATGCGTCCCAAATGTAAACGAGCTACTTTTTCATCCAATAATTTGGGAAGGACATACACTTGCCTATCATATTGAGTCGCATTTTTAAATAATTCAATTTGCGCAAGGATTTGATTGGAAAAAGATGCTGACATGACAAAGCTTGGATGGCCTGTAGCGCAACCTAAATTTACCAAACGCCCTTCAGCTAAAAGAATTAAACGCTTCCCATCAGGGAAAATGATGTGATCAACTTGCGGCTTAATATTTTCCCATTGGTATTTCTTTAAACTTTGTACATCAATTTCAGAATCAAAATGGCCAATGTTACATAAAATAGCCTGATGACGCATACGCTTCATGTGATTATGGGTTACTACATGGTAGTTTCCTGTAGCAGTAATAACAATATCTACTTGTTCGGCAACATCATCCAGAGTCACAACGCGATATCCTTCCATTGCAGCTTGCAGTGCGCAAATAGGATCAATTTCTGCAATTAAAACAACAGCACCTTGACCACGTAATGCTTGAGCACAGCCTTTACCTACATCGCCATAACCTAAAATTAGAGCAACTTTTCCTGCAATCATCACATCAGTAGCCCGCTTTAATCCATCCAATAAGGACTCTCGACAACCATACATGTTATCAAATTTAGATTTAGTCACAGAATCATTCACATTAATCGCAGGAATTTTTAAATCACCCTTTTTGGCCATTTCATACAATCGTGAAACACCCGTTGTTGTTTCTTCAGAAACGCCTTTAATCCCAGATAATAATTCTGGGAACTTTTGATGAACAATTTGTGTCAAATCACCGCCATCATCCAGCAATAAATTAGGAGTCCAATGATTCGGTCCAGCAAGGGTTTGTTCCACGCACCACCAGTACTCCTCCTCGGTTTCACCTTTCCAGGCAAAGACAGGAATACCTTGAGCAGCTATAGCTGCAGCGGCATGATCCTGAGTGGAAAATATATTACAAGAAGACCAGCGAACTTCAGCACCCAAAGCAATCAATGTTTCAATCAGCACTGCTGTTTGGATTGTCATGTGCAAGCAACCTGCTATTCGAGCGCCTTTTAACGGCTTTGTTGCAGCAAATTCTTCACGTAAAGCTATTAAACCTGGCATTTCGGTTTCAGCAATCGCAATTTCCTTACGTCCCCAAGAAGCCAGCGACATGTCAGCTACTTTATAATCCTCTGTCATTTTGCTCCCTGCTCCTACTTTATTGACTACTTCCATTAGCGTCTCCCTTTAGGATCTGTTGACAATTCTACTATCTTAGTCAAAATGATGAGATTTTATGCGCTCCGATACTCACATACTTCGTGTATGCTGCATTCTGGTGCTCTAAAATCGCATCATTTTGTCTTAATCTAGCGATCTTATAAAGCTTTACGTAGCTCAGTTACTTTATCCAAACGTTCCCATGGAAAGCTCTCGCGTCCATAATGACCATAGGTGGCCGTTTGTCTGTAAATTGGACGAAGTAAATCATGATATTCAATAATACCTTGTGGTGTTAAGTCAAAATGAGTATTAATTAATTCAATAATCTCGCTATTCTGTAAACGACCGGTACCAAACGTTTCAACAAAAATTGAAGTGGGCTCAGCAACACCAATTGCATAAGAAATTTGTAGCTCACACTTATCAGCCAGTCCCGCAGCAACTATATTTTTTGCAACATGTCGCGCTGCATATGCTGCTGAGCGATCTACTTTGGAAGGATCTTTACCTGAGAAACATCCCCCTCCATGCCGCGCCATGCCACCATAAGTATCTACGATAATTTTACGACCAGTGAGCCCACAATCGCCTAAAGGACCACCAATAACAAACCGACCTGTTGGGTTGATAAAGTAACGTGTTTTATGGGTTAACCATTCGCTAGGTAATGTTGTTTTAATAATTTCTTCACGCACCGCCTCGACTAAATCCTGATAGCCAATTTCAGCTGCATGTTGCGTTGAGAAAACAACGGTATCTACTTCAACAGGGATACCTCTTTCATATTTTAAGGTTATTTGACATTTGGCATCAGGCCGCAACCAGGGTAAGGCTCCAGATTTACGCAAATGAGCTTGTCTTTCCATCAACCGATGAGCATAAGCAATAGGAGCTGGCATATAAACATCGGTCTCACGGCTGGCATAACCGAACATTAAACCTTGATCCCCAGCGCCAAGAATTTTCGTTTCTTTATTATCTACACCTTGAGCAATATCAGGAGATTGCTTGCCTATGGCAGAAAGTACTGCGCAAGATTCCCAATCAAAACCCATTTGCGAGCTATTATAACCTATTTCTTTAACTACTTGTCGCGTTACCGCTTCCACGTCTACCCAAGCTTTAGTAGTAATTTCTCCACCGACTAATACCATACC
The DNA here is from genome assembly GCF_001648595.1 of Legionella bozemanae. Lineage (GTDB taxonomy): Bacteria > Pseudomonadota > Gammaproteobacteria > Legionellales > Legionellaceae > Legionella > Legionella bozemanae. The sequence continues at coordinate 125,610 of NZ_LBAW01000004.1, forward strand.
TGTTTTAACAAACACTTCACAAGCAACCCGAGCAGAAGGATCCTGCATTAAAATAGCATCTAGAATTGCATCAGAAATTTGATCCGCTATTTTGTCAGGATGTCCTTCGGAAACTGACTCAGACGTAAAAACGTAACTTTCATTCATTAATTAGTCCTCTTAAATATTAGATACTCAAGATACTTCAAAAAGTATCTTGGGTATATTTCCTATTTCATCAATTGTATAAATTCATTAAATATTATTTCTATATCATGGGGTCCGGGACTGGCTTCCGGATGTCCTTGAAAACCCAAAGCTGGTTTTTCCTTATGTCTGATACCCTGCAGGGTATTATCAAATAAAGAGCGATGAGTAATCGCAAGACAGTCGGGCAAACTCTCTTCATCTACTGCAAAACCATGATTTTGACTGGTTATAAAAACACGCTTTTTCCCTTCAGTTTCAATTACAGGATGATTGGCGCCATGATGACCGAATTTCATTTTTTTGGTCACTCCACCGCAAGCTAAAGCTAAAATCTGAAAACCCAAACAAATACCAAATAGAGGAATATCATGTGCCAAAAACTCCTGGGTTGCACGAATAGCATAATCGCACGCCTGCGGATCTCCTGGGCCATTTGATAAAAATACCCCATTGGGATTCATCGCTAAAACTTCCGCAGCAGAGGTTTTTGCAGGAACTAAAGTTAAATGACATCCTTTATCATGCAATATACGCAGAATATTGTGCTTTACTCCAAAATCATAGGCAACGACATGAAATTGTTGCGGCTGGGAACCATTCCCCCATTCGCCTTGGCCATCATGCCAACGCTCTATGGTTTTTCTAGAAACTTCCAACGCCAAATCAACACCCTGCAACCCAGAAAAAGATCGTGCTTTTTCCAAAACCAGTTCTGGATTCTCTATATCAGTACTAATGCAAGCACCCAAAGCTCCATGCTCTCGTAAACGTAAGGTTAAATCCCGGGTATCAATTCCAGCAATAGCAACTACTCCATTTTTTTTGAGCCAATCTGGAAGAGAGTGTTCCGCACGATAATTACTATGGATTATTGAAGAGTTACGAAGCACCAAACCCGCAGCCCAAACTTTATTTGACTCCATATCTTCATGCGTACATCCAGTATTTCCTACATGTGCTGTAGTCAATGTAATGATTTGTCGTGTATAGGAGGGATCAGTGAGCATTTCCTGATAACCCGTTAAAGACGTATTAAAAACCAACTCGCCGACACAATCGCCTGTTGCTCCTACCGAAATACCCTCATAAACGGTACCATCGGCTAATACTAAAATTGCTGGTTGGTTCATCATGGATCTACTCTACTCGTCTGGTTATTCAATGTGTTTTTTTAGTGGCCTTAGTGAATCTGTAGCTTGGAATGAAGCGCAGCGAAACCCGGGGGGGAATATTCTGCTACACAAAACCCGGCTTCCGCCGCGCTTCGCCCAGGCTACAGCGACGATTATAAATCACTTGGCCGAAAAGCTCAAAAAATGCACATTTAGATAAATGTGAGCAATTGTAACTTACTTATTTCAAAATTTCATGTCTTCGAAGAATTTTTTCACACCTGCAAACCAGGAATTGGAGCGTGGAGAATGTTTTCCCTTAGAATTTTCCAATGACTCTTGAAATTTGGTTAATAATTCTTTTTGCTCTCGTGATAAATTTACAGGGGTTTCTATAACCACTTTACATAACAAATCCCCTTGGCCATGCCCACGTACGGATTTCATCCCTTTACCTCTTAAACGAAACACTTTACCGGTTTGCGTTTCTTCAGGGATCTTTAAAGTGACACGTCCTTCAAGGGTTGGCACTTCTATAGAACCGCCCATAGCTGCGGTGATAAAACTTATTGGCACTTCACAATGTAAGTCATTTTCATGACGTTCAAATATAGCATGTTTTTTTACGTTGATTTGTACATAAAGATCACCAGAGCCACCACTGTGCGTACCTGCTTCCCCTTCTCCGCTTAAACGAACCCGATCGCCGTTATCAACACCGGCAGGAATTTTAACGGTAAGTTTTTTACTTTCACGTACTCGTCCTTGACCATGGCAGTCTGGGCATGGATCAGAAATAGTTTTTCCTTCACCATGACAACTAGGACAAGTTTGCTGAATGGAAAAGAAACCTTGCTGAATTCTAACTTGTCCCATACCACTACAGGTTTCACAAGTTTTTGGTTGGGTTCCTTTTTTGGCACCACTACCACTACAGGTAGAACAAGTACCATGTCTGGGAACTGTAATTTGCACTTCTTTACCCTGTGCCGCTTCTTCAAGGGTTAATTGCACATTAAATTGTAAATCAGCACCGCGTTGGCCACGAGATTGTCGTCCTGCCCCTCGCCCACCCGAAAAGATATTTTCAAAAATGTCTTCAAATACGTCGCCAAAACCTCCGAAACCACCAAAACCTCCTTGTCCACCGCGCATGGAGGGATCAACACCTGCATGACCAAATTGATCATAAGCCGCACGTTTTTGCGGATCAGAAAGAATGCTGTAAGCGTATTGAATTTCTTTAAATTTTTCTTCTGCAGCAGAATCACCAGGATTACGATCAGGGTGATACTTCATTGCCAATCTGCGATATGCTTTTTTAATTTCAGCATCACTTGCAGTTCGACTGACTTCTAAAAGTTCATAATAATCCCGCTGTTCCATAACTACTCACAATATTAAAAATTAAAAATGGACAATGTGGTCTAGGTACAGCGAAGCGGAACCCGGGATTAAGAAGATTATTCATGCCTATCCCGGGTTCCGCTTCGCTGCACCCAGGCTACATTACACCTAGGGCTAAATCACGATATCACCAATTATTTTTTATCGTCTTTAACTTCCTCAAACTCAGCATCTACAACACCTTCATCAGCTTTAGCTGATTCTTGGGGTTGCGCTTGTTCTTGGTGTGCCTGTTCTTGTCCTGCTTGCCCTTCTGATGCTTTTTTAGCATAAACTCGCTCAGCCATTTTTGCAGAAGCCTCGCTTAGCACTTTTAATTTGTCTTCAATTTGTGCTTTATCACTACCCTGAATTGCCTCTTTTAATTCAGCAATAGCATTTTCAATCCCTTTTTTCTCCTCTTCGTTGAGTTCGCCTGCCAAATCTTTCATGGATTTTTCACAGCTATGAATCAAGCTGTCTGCCTGATTGCGTAGCTCTGCCATTTCCTTAAATTTCTTATCTTCATCAGCATGGGATTTAGCATCTTTGATCATTGCTTCCACCTCTTCATCACTCAAACCACTGGATGCTTTAATGACAATTGATTGAGCCTTACCTGTCGCTTTATCTTTAGCAGAAACATTAAGGATACCATTCGCATCAATATCAAAAGTTACCTCAATTTGTGGAACACCGCGTGGAGCAGGAGGAATATCATTCAAATCAAATCGACCTAACGATTTATTTGCAGAGGCCTGATCCCGTTCCCCTTGTAACACATGGACAGTCACTGCTGTTTGATTATCATCCGCAGTAGAAAACACCTGGGTCGCTTTTGTTGGGATTGTGGTATTTTTCTCGATGAGTTTTGTCATCACACCACCCATAGTTTCGATACCTAAAGACAAAGGAGTTACGTCAAGCAACAAAATATCCTTTACTTCACCAGATAATACTGCAGCTTGAATGGCAGCACCTACAGCAACTGCTTCATCAGGGTTAACATCTTTACGTGGCTCTTTACCAAAAAATTCTTCCACTGTTTTTTGGACTAAAGGCATACGGGTTTGACCACCCACCAAAATAACTTCATTAATTTGTGATACAGTCAATCCAGCATCTTTCAATGCGATTTTGCAAGGCTCTATTGTACGCTCAACCAATTTCTCCACCAAAGACTCCAGTTTAGAGCGAGTCAATTTGATATTTAAGTGTTTTGGTCCAGAAGCATCCGCTGTAATATAAGGTAAATTAACATCTGTTTGTTGTGCTGAAGAAAGTTCAATTTTTGCTTTTTCAGCAGCATCTTTCAGTCGTTGTAACGCCAATGGATCGTTGTGTAAATCAATACCAGTATCTTTTTTAAATTCAGAAGCCAGATATTCAATCAAAGCCAAGTCAAAGTCCTCACCACCCAGGAAGGTATCACCATTTGTTGCGAGTACTTCGAATTGATGTTCTCCATCAACTTCTGCAATTTCAATAATTGAGATATCAAAAGTACCACCACCAAGGTCATACACAGCAATGATTGAATCACCGCGTTTTTTGTCCATACCGTAGGCAAGAGCAGCAGCGGTAGGCTCATTGATGATACGTTTTACTTCAAGACCAGCAATACGGCCAGCATCTTTGGTTGCCTGACGTTGGGAGTCGTTGAAATAAGCAGGTACAGTAATCACCGCTTCTTTCACCTCTTCGCCGAGATAATCTTCTGCGGTTTTTTTCATTTTGCGCAGTACTTCAGCAGAAATTTGAGGCGGCGCTTTGTCTTGATCTTTCACACGAACCCAAGCATCACCATTATCCGCTTTAACAATCTTGTAAGGCACCATTTTGATGTCTTTTTGAACAATCGCATCATCAAAACGACGACCAATCAATCGTTTAATTGCAAATAAGGTATTATCCGGGTTAGTTACTGCCTGACGTTTTGCAGATTGTCCAACCAGTACTTCACCATCATCTGTAAAAGCGACGATGGAAGGCGTAGTGCGGTGGCCTTCACTGTTTTCAATAACCTTAGGTTTATCACCCTCCATCACAGCGACACATGAGTTGGTAGTACCTAAGTCGATTCCTATAATTTTAGCCATTATCTTCTTGCTCCAAAGTAGTAATTTCTAATGTGATGATTCTTATATGGGGTATAATTTGTCAATTTCAACCCACAAAGCTCACATTTTTATTTTTTTGATACGACAACACGGGCTGGCCTAATCACGCGATCACTCAGTTTGTATCCCTTTTGGAATACTGCTAATACTGTATTGGGTTCTGCATCGGGAGCATCTTGCATAGACATCGCTTCATGAAGTTGTGGATCAAAAGGTACACCAATCGGGTCAATTTGCTGAACCTCGAATTTTTTCAATACATCCATAAAAAGCTTCAGAGTTAATTCTAAACCTTCACGCATTGATGCATCCTCTGCTTTAACAACCAATTGCAAGGCCTGTTCTAAGCTATCGATTACCGGTAATAAATCGGTAATTAACTTCTCAATACCATACCGATGAGCATTAGCTACTTCACGCTCAGCACGACGACGCACATTATCCAATTCCGCTTGAGCACGGACTGCTTTCTCCCAATTTTCATGAGCTTGCTGTTCAGCAAGAGTGAGTTTTTCGCTCAATTCTATATAACTTGGATGATCTAAAGAAGGTTCCTGGTGTACTATCTCTTCAGGCTCCATAGTGTCTTCTTCAGGATGCTCAATTTCTTTGGATTCTTTAGATTCATGTTCTTCTTTAAATTGATGCCAATTTTTTTTATCTTGTTTTTTACTCATGTAATTACTCCTCTCCAACAGCTTAGCAATGTGAAAACCAGAGATGGGGGCACCTGAGAAGATTTCAAGGGTAATTAAATTTTTATTGCAGCAAATTAATATAAATCACGGCAATACAAACTAAAAAAAGTATTTTTCAAGCCCCTAATTTCATATGAGCGTTGTGCTCCATCTAAATCAAAGAACTCAGTCTTTTTCAATGCAAAACTCATAAGAAAACTATTTTCCACCGTGAGAAGGGAAACACTTATAGCTGACCTCAAGCACCTACAGCAGCAGACGCTGTCAGGTGCTTAGCTCATAATAATATTCTCTTTATGAGCATAAACCCTCCTTCCATTTGCCCTTCAAAGTCCACTAAAGTTTCTATATAGACGCATACAGATGGATAAAAGCTTTATCATTTATGGTCCAGTTCGCTTGCAGTATGTGTTCATTTATTCCATACTTAGACTCAAAAAAGTTACATGGGTTTTTTATGCAAAAATGGTCGCCTACGTCTTGGCTCCAATACTCGTATTTACAAGCTGCAACTTATGCTGATAACGAACAGTTAAATAAAATTGTAGAGCAACTGAGCCTTTTACCTCCACTAGTTACCAGTAGTGAAGTAAAAAATTTAAAAAAAGAAATTGCACGTGCTGGACGTGGAGAAGCTTTTATTCTTCAAGGTGGTGACTGTGCTGAGTCATTTAATGATTGTCGCTCAGAAATTATCAGTAATAAATTAAAAATCATTTTACAGATGAGTTTGATTTTATTGCATGGGTTACGAAAACCCATTATTCGTGTGGGGCGCATCGCCGGGCAATATGCAAAACCCCGTTCTTCGGATTATGAAACAATTGATGGTGTTACTTTACCCAGTTATCGGGGTGATCTGGTCAACTCTCCAGAATTTACCCAAGAAGCACGAGAACCCAATCCTAAATTATTGTTACAAGCCTACAACTGCTCAGCAATTACCTTAAATTTTATTCGTAGTTTGCTCGATAGTGGTTTTGCTAGCCTCAATCATCCCCAACAATGGGATTTAGGTTTTGTTGAACATTCAAAGCAAAAAGAAGAATACCAAACTCTAGTTAAATCAATTGCCGATGCGTTGGACTTTTTAGATACTATTGGTGGCATACAATCCAGTAATTTATCTAAGGTCGATTTTTATACTTCCCATGAAGCCCTGCATTTGCATTATGAGCAAGCATTGACGCGGCAGATGGAAGATGGTTTATGGTATAACCTTTCTACTCACCTTCCCTGGATTGGTATGCGCACTGCACAAATTGACAGCGCGCATTTGGAATTTTTACGTGGCGTAGAAAATCCTATTGGCATCAAAATCGGACCTGGAGCCACTCCCGAATGGTTGGAAGAAGTATTGAACAGAGCGAATCCTCAGCGCGAAGAAGGACGACTTTTATTGTTTACTCGCCTCGGAGCGCAACATATAGATAAACTACTTCCCCCTCTTATTGAAACAGTGAGAAAAACAAAAGTCCCAGTTACCTGGTCTTGTGATCCCATGCATGGTAATACAGAAACTACAGCGGATGGCATTAAAACACGTCATTTTGATAATATCCTTTTAGAGTTAAAACAAGCTTTGGAAATCCACCGCAATATGGGTAGTTATCTAGGTGGTGTTCATTTTGAACTTACTGGTGATAATGTTACTGAATGCATTGGCGGTGCTCGTGGGTTAGCGGCTGACGATCTGAAAAAAGCCTATCATAGTCTGGTTGATCCCCGACTCAATTATGAACAATCAATCGAAATGGCCATTCAATTGAGCAGGCAGTTTAGGAACGAATAAAACGCTTTATTTGCCATAAATGTTAGGGGCTGCGGATCCTGTTTCCTCCAAACTTTTCTTTATAAAACTCAGTAAAAGAGAGCTCAAGAAAGAAGCTCTCTTTTTCCTGAAGTGGAATATCAGAGCAAATATCCTCATAACGAGAAGACGATGCTTGCTTCAAAATGAACCAAATATCGACCCAAGAACGATAACGACACCGAGCGCAATAATTGCTCCAACGATTCCCACTACCATAATATCAAGATAACTTTCACGATGTGTTGATTGACATACTGCCAGAAGTGTCACAACAGCTCCATTATGAGGAAGGCTATCCAGTGTACCAGATGAAATAACAGCGATACGATGCAATAAGGCAGGATCAATTCCATATTTCTGTGCCAAGGCCAAATAAGTGCTGCCGAGAGAGTCAAGAGCGATAGAAAGTCCACCAGATGCCGAGCCTGTGACAGCAGCGAGAATATTGGTTGCGGTTGCAAGTGAAACCAATGGTCCACCGCTTATTCCCAAAACCCAATCACGCACAACAGCAAATGCAGGAAGTGATGCAATCACTGCACCAAAACCAACTAAACTTGCAACACTTAAAGCAGGTAAGACAGATGCATTTGCACCAGCATCGATTGTTTCTCGCAATTTGGGAAGTCGTTTGTAATTGATGATGAGCACAACAAAAATTGCTGCGACGAGCGCTGTAACAACAGACCATACACCAGCCACTGCAGAAAGAGAGGTTGCCCCCCACTTTTCCCTTGCTAGAAATGAAAAATCAAGACGAGGAAGGATTACAAGTACCATTAAGAAATTGACAGCAATCACTACGATAATCGGTAAAATGGCAGAAATAATTGTGGGCAAAGCCTTGCTATGACATCCATGGGTGATCTCTGCAATATCAAATTCATGAGCTGTGGTGGCTCGCTCACGAATAAGTTGATCATTCACAATAGTATTCACTTCAGCAGGCGCCCCTTCACCAAATTGTTCACTTTCGTATTTAGCAGCATCCGCAGTTCTTTTGAGCCACCACATCCCAAATACGAACATCACAGCTGAGGCAATGATTCCAAGGCCAGGAGCTGCGAATGGCGTTGTGCCTAAAAAAGGCATGGGAATAGCATTTTGTATTGAGGGGGTTCCTGGTAAAGATGACATCGTGAATGTAGAAGTGCCTAGCACAATTGCAGCTGGCATGAGCCTGCGTGGAATAGCTGCAGTTTGGAATAAAGTTTGGCTCATTGGTGCAAGCACGAAAAATGCAACAAACAAACTTACCCCACCATAAGTCACTAATGCTCCGGCTAATACAACTGCCAATATAGCATGTTTTGTCCCAAACCTCTGCGTCATAAAATCTGCAATCGCCGAAACAGAACCACTGTCATCCATCAATTTCCCGAACAGTGAGCCCAACAAAAATAATGGAAAGTATTGAGCAAGGAAATGAGCGGCGCCACTCATGAATATTTGTGTCCAGCTGGCAAGCAAGGGCTCACCAGCAAAAAACGTGGCGACTAATGCTGCAGCGGGTGCAAGAAGCAATATACTCCAGCTACGAAATGCTAAAACGATAAGGAATAATAGTCCAAGCAAAATCCCGAGGATTCCCACGAACTAAACTCCCTCAAGTAAGGCATCGAGGTCAAGTGATGAACGTCGGCCGAGGTTATGCGCGTGCTCCGTGAGAAACGTTTCAGCCGCCTGACGCCCTTTATCTCGAAGCATGAGCAGAAAGTCCCATTCAGCATTGAGCTTGGATGAAGAACCGAGTTCAAGCATGAGGTCACTACTTACTCGATGTATGCGCATGCCTGCCCATTTTGCCCCTTCAGAGTCATCTGGATAAGCCAATCGTCGTAATAAAGCAATCATACGAAGTTCTTTAAGTAACACTGCGTTGAACGAAACTTCATTCAGTCGATTGAGGATATCTTTTGCTGATTGAGGAAAATCTGGCCGCACTACAGGATTAATTTGTACTAAAATCGTATCTTGCGATTTACATTCACGTACAAGCGGTGTAATTGTGGGATTTCCTGAGTACCCGCCATCCCAGTAGTGTTCTCCATTGATTTCGACTGCCTTGAACAGAGTAGGTAAACATGCCGATGCAAGAAGTACCTCAGGTGTGATTTCGTTATTGCGAAATACTCTTCCTCTGCCGGTGCTAACGTTTGTCGCCGTAATGAATAATTTGATTGAACTTCGTGATAATCGTTTGAAATCTATGGTTTTTGCTAAAATATCGCGGAGCGGATTTATCCCTAATGGGTTAAGATCATATGGAGAAAACACGCGAGACAAGATGTCCATAGTGATGAAAAAAGGAGAATAATCAAGCGACCATTGGCCCAGAAGAATATCAAGGGGGCCGCGTTGTAAAAGGCTAAAACGTGCTGCATCAGAGACCTTCTTCCAGAACAATTCAAGTGAATTTTGTGCTCCCTGAGAACCACCTTTAGTATAACCATCAACAAGAACTACGGCATTCATAGCGCCGGCAGATGTGCCAGAAATACCATCAATTCGCAGCTTCTTTTCTTCTAATAAACGATCTAATACGCCCCATGTAAAAGCGCCATGAGCGCCACCACCTTGTAGTGCCAAATCAATAAGAATGTCATCAGCACTTTTTTGAGAGTTTTTCATAATGGAGGACATCCGTTTCATTTGATTATACGTAGAGAAAAATCCATCTTTTTATCTACAACGGGACAATTTATTTATCACCAACGTTACTTCGCAAAGCCAACCCCAATATTAAAAGTCATTGCTTGAAAATCATTATGGCATAAACTATTCCATTTAACATAGAGGTGGGAGCCAAAAAAATTCGGATCAAAATTTGGGTTTTACTGCATATCCAGTCTCATCAGGTAGTAATAAAAAAACTTAATAAGAGAATGACTTGTTTTATAGTAGTTACCAAATAAAAGGTATAAGCCGAGCAGTAACTTTTTTTTGATACTCCGTATATCCAGACAAATCCCGTGCGAGTATTTTCTCCTCATTCAGGATGCGAGCAACTAGAATTGATAAGAAGATGGGGGTCAAAAGCAGTGCCCACCACGATCCCAGCGCAAGTGGTGTGCCGATGAAAAGAATCATAGCGCCAAAGTACATCGGGTGACGGACGAATCCATATAAGCCAGTCGTAATCACTTTTTGTTCTTTCTCAACACTAATGTTGGCAGCAGCATAGGTATTTACTTTTGCGACAAGATAGAAAATATAGAATGAGAAAACAACGAGCGCGTCACCAATGATCGAAACGTACCATGGTACTGACGACCAGCCTAAGCGTACATCAAGCGGTGCCAAGACAATAAGCACAATACAGCTCACATAAAGACAAAAGATAATGATTTTCTGCGCAAGTTCCTTTTCATAAGATATGCCTACTTCGGTACGACGCTTAAGAAGAGCTGGATCATATTTTGCCAGGTACACACTGTATGCCGTAGAGGCAATAATAAACACCACCATATATATCCAACCTTGCCAGTAATCTAGGGTACCCGCAGAGAGAAAAAGGAGCGCCAGCATTACAAGCGTCCCTAAAATTGAAGATCGAATGAGTTGTTTATAGAGAGAATTCATATTATCCAACTATGAGATTTATTTCCCTTCATAGAAGCTATTCTTCAAATCCTGAATCGTTTCATCTTACTCTTTACGGCTATTTTAAACAACTCTGGGAATAGTGCTTACACATTTCTTGACCAGACTCATCGTGAGCAGCTATGATTTTTAGATAATTATTTTTCTATTTGTTATTTTATTGTACTATTTTTTAAGAATTACTTAAGATAATTTAGATATAATGATGATTTTTTAGTATTCTAAATTCGTTTCTTATGCTTAATTTGAATCTCCAAAATTTCTTCGAAATAACCTAACAGATTCTTGAACAATACTACCTACAACCTCTTGACGAACATCAAGAAAGAAAAATAAACACTAAAAATGTAATAGCCTGTACACAACATTTTTCTCTATGTACCGCGCATAAAACGCAGTACGTAGGCGAAAAAATTTGTGGAGGTTTCTATTAAAAAAACCGACGATACCTCAAGTATACAAATCCAGGCTCCAATTGGGATCATTTTTGATGATAATAAGGACTAAATTCATGAACAGCATCAATCATGGCAGCAACATGTTCTGGGGGGACGTCAGGAGTGATGCCGTGGCCGAGGTTGAAAACATGTCCTGAACCTGAGCCAAAGGATGCCAATACTTTTTTTACTTGTTCTCGAATACATTGCTTCGAGGTCAACAACACGGAAGGGTCAAGATTTCCCTGTAATGCAACTTGCTTACCCACTCTTTGCCGCGCTTCGCCCAAATCACATGTCCAATCAATTCCCAAAGCATCACAACCCGTGATCAGCATTTTTTCTAACCATTGACCACCACCTTTAGTAAACAAAATAACAGGTATGTTGGGATAATAAGCTTTAATTTGCTGTACAATCTTCTGCATATACTCTAGGGAAAATTTTTGATAATTTTCCGGTGTTAAAATCCCACCCCAGGTGTCAAAAAGCATCACTGAATTAACACCTGCCTTAATTTGCTCAATCAGGTAATTTGTTACTGATAGTGCCAATTGATGCAACAACATATGTGCCGCTTCACTTTCGGTATAGATCAAATGCAAAATACGCTTAAAGTCTCTAGTACTTTTACCTTCAACCATATAACACGCCAAAGTCCATGGACTGCCTGCAAAACCAATTAGAGGAAGCTCTTTTGGCATTTCTTGGCGAATGAGCCGCACTGCATTCATTACATAGGCTAAAGACTCCGTTTCAGGGAGTTGTAAGTTAGAAATCGCCTGCGTATCACGTATGGGGCGATGAAAACAAGGCCCCTCCCCTTCAGAAAAATATAAACCTAATCCCATCGCATCAGGAATTGTCAGAATATCGGAAAATAAAATCGCTGCATCCAAAGCGTAACGGCGCAAAGGCTGTAAAGTAACCTCGCAAGCAAGTTCAGGATTCTTGCAAAGGCTTAAAAAATCACCCGCCTGCTCTCTAGTCTTTCGATATTCAGGCAAATATCGTCCTGCTTGGCGCATCATCCATACTGGAGTTCGCTCCACAGGTTGTCGTCTTAAAGCACGAAGGAACAGAGATTGATCCAGATCATACATCATGTTATCCCAACATCATCAAAATGCCCTAATGCTAACATACTTACAGGAATATCCACTCTAAAATAATGCAAAAATTGACTCCGAAGCGAATTGAGATACATGATCTGCATCAATTAACAGGGAGACAGTATTCTATAACCCTATACATAAGAATAACTATTTCGCTAAAATCAGAAACTCATTTTTTGGCAGGTAGAAATAACATTGGATACTTTAATTATAAAAGCCCTTAATGTAAGTACTAAAATTGGCGTTTACGAATGGGAACAACGCATTAATCAACAATTATTAATTGATATTAGTATTGATACTGATTTCAGTATATGTCAGGAGAATTTGACTAAAACCATAGATTACGAAGCACTTTGTAACAGTGTGACTCTTTATGTTGAATCAAAATCATTTCAACTTATTGAAACAGTAGCCAATGAAGTTGCAGATTTAATCAAAAAACAATTTAAAATTCCTCAAGTTACTGTGGGAATTAGTAAACCTCATGCAATCAAAAATGCAGAAAACATTCAGGTAGTTGCTCGACGCTAAACACATCCTGGTTGCACTTCATTGCATCCAAACGGGGAGCCTATTTACATTTCGCTAGCTTGAGTCAAATGTAAATAGGCTCCAAGTTTATCCAGCACTGGTAACCATACCATTCAGATGTTCGTTTCTGGCCAAAACCATTTGAGCCTGTTGGGCAAGCGCTCGATTAGGATAAGGTCCTACGACTACCCTAAACCAATTACCTTTTGTAGCATGACTTACAGGAATGATATATACACTAAAACCTTTAAGTATCAATGTACCTTTCATCTGTTCAGCATCTTTGCGTGCTTTAAAAGAAGCTACTTGCACCAAAAACTTTCCTCTATCTGTTGAAGAAGCAGTTTTTGCTGCAAATGTTCTATTAATCACAGCAGGATGCTGTTGGGCATTAGAAGTATTTGTTCGTGCTGAGGTTGCTGCTGTAGTTGCTGCACTAGTGACATTGACAGATGTTGTCTTTAGCGTTGGGGTAGAAGCTGAAGCAGCTGCATTTGCAGCAGGTTGAGCTGATGGTGCAGAGTTCGCATTGGCTTGCGAACTAGGAACTTTTTCATTAGTCAGAAGAGTATAAAACTCAAATTTCGGTTTAGGCGGTATTACTGCGCGTTGTGACTCTGGTTTAGCCGGTTCTTTTTTTATTTCTTGATGAGCCAAAACCTGGGAATTTACCCAGTGGCTGACGGTCTCAATATCGAAAAAAGAAGCAGTCAAATAACCTAATAAAAAAGTAAACGTACTTACTAGAAGCTGATGAGGTGCACTACTTCGCGACCGCGAAGAACGCCTATTTCCATATTCTTTTGTCATTACATACTCTCAGGAGCTGATACACCCAATAAGTCCAAACCATTCTTTAATACCTGACGCACTGCCGCTAACAAGCAAAGGCGTGCGCATCGTAATTGCTCTTGCTCACACAAGAGCTGAACAGCATTATAATAACTATGTAAGCCATTGGCTACTTCACGTAAATAATATGCCACTTGATGAGGCTCACAATGAGCAGCCGCTAATTCCACAATTTCCGGGTATCTACTAATTAAAGAAATTAAATGAGTTTCATGTGGTTGATCTAACAAATCAATATTCTTAAGCCCAATTGCTTTATCCCAAAGCAAACCTCGCTCTTTTAATTGTCTTAATACAGAGCATATTCTGGCATGAGCATACTGAATATAATAGACCGGATTATCACTTGACTCTGATTTTGCCAAATCCAAATCAAAATCCATATGTTGTTCTGCCTTCCGTGCCACATAAAAGTAACGCGCTGCATCATTTCCTACTTCATGGCGCAACTCTCTTAAAGTAACAAAAGAACCACTACGGGTCGACATTTGAACCCGCTCAGAACCACGATATAAAATAGCAAATTGGACTAATAATACATCAAGCGCGCTTTCATCATGCCCCAAAGCTTTAACTACGGCACGCAACCGAGTGATATAACCATGATGATCCGCACCAAAAATATCAATTACCCGATCATATCCTCGATCATATTTATTCCAATGATAAGCAACATCTGAAGCAAAATAAGTAGTTTGACCATTAGCACGCACCAGTACTCGATCTTTTTCATCGCCAAAATCAGTTGCTTTAAACCAAAGCGCCCCTTCTTTTTCAAAAGTATGGCCACTATCTTTAAGCGCCTGAATACCTTTTTGAATCGAGCCATCTTCAAATAAAGATTGTTCAGAAAACCAGTTCTCGTAGGTCACACCGAACTCACCAAGATCATCTTTAATATCATCAAGAACAGTGTGTAACGCATGTTGATGGAACAAAGCAAAAACATTCGTACCCAAAAGTTGTTTTGCGCGAGAAACCAAAGCATCAATATAAATCTCTTTATCACCGCCATGAGGCTCATCAAGAGGCAAACCTTCCGTTACAGTAGCCCATGGATACACATATTCCTTACCATGCTCGGCCCAAAATTCCTGCGCTATTTCGGAAACATAATCACCTTTATACGCATTGGCAGGAATAACAACAGGTTCACCAGCAAGCTCCAGATAACGTAACCACACACTAGCCGCAAGAATGTTCATTTGTCTTCCTGCGTCGTTGACATAATATTCTAATGTCACATCATAACCTGCAGCCTTTAAGACATTTCCCAAAGTAGCACCAAAAGCAGCTCCTCTACCATGGCCTACATGCAAAGGCCCTGTTGGGTTAGCAGAAACAAATTCAATCAATACTTTTTGATTTTGGCCAATCGTGCTGCACCCAAATCCCTCTTCCTTATCCAGTATTTCACCTATAATTTGTGAGCGAGAACTGCTGCGTATGAAGAAATTAATAAACCCCGCCCCAGCAATTTCAACTTTTTCCACTGCAGGATCAACAGGGAGGGCATGAACTAAAAGTTCTGCTATTTTGCGCGGTGCTTGACGGCATGGTTTTGCTAAAATTAAGGCCAAATTACTGGCATAATCACCATGAGCAGCATCTTTTGTACGATCTACCTTAATCTCAAGATCCAAATCAGGGGGTACATCACCTGACTTTTGTAATGATATTAAAGCGTGTTTTAAAAGCTGCTCTACAGTTTGTTTCATGCGACTCGGTTTCCATCAAAAATGATGCTATTATGCGCTTTTTTGTGCCATATGAAAAGGTTTTATCTCCTCATACAGCAGAATTTGCTGTCTTGCTAAAACAGCAAATTGTTACCCTCCTAACTATGAGTTACACTTTAAATACCATCATTCAAAATCATGAATACTGTGTTATCTAACTCTTGTGAATCACTAACAGGTATCGGACCAACGCTCGCAGCAAAACTTGCCAAATGTGGAATTCACTCCGTGCGTGATTTACTGTTCCATTTGCCTTACCGTTATCAAGACAGAACCCGAATAACACCCATTCAAGATTTACGTCCCAATGATTGGTGTGTGATTGCTGGACGGGTATGTAAAACAGAAATTAAAACTGGGAAACGTGCCATGTTGCATTGTTATATTGAAGATAAAACAGGCATCATCAAGCTGCAGTTTTTCCATTTTAATAAAAATCAAATCAATAATCTAAATAACAGTACAATGGTTCGTGCATTTGGAGAAGTACGCGCATTCAATAATACCCTGATTATGACTCACCCTGAATATCAGTTACTCAATGATGGAAATGAATGTCAGGTTAATGAAACACTCACTCCAATCTATCCAAGCACACAAGGCTTAAGCCAAACACGTTTAAGACAGTTGGTAAATGTTGCCTTAGCAAGTTGTAAAGAGGAGCTGCAGCAATTGGAATGGATGAATGAAGAACAACTGCGGATAAATAATTTTTTTCCTCTGGGAGAGGCAATTCAATTATTGCATAATCCCCCTCCAGATATCTCGGTACAATCGCTCGAAGAGGGGCAACATCCTGCCCTAAAACGATTAGTTTTTGATGAATTGTTAGCACAGCGCCTCAGTATGCAATTCGCCAGAGAATCACGTAATGCGTTACACGCTGTCGCATTGCCTGCAGATCACAACTTGAATCAACGTTTTTTGGACTCGCTTCCATTTACCCTCACAAATGCACAACATAAAGTAGCCCAGGAAATCAGCCAAGATTTAATGCAAACGAAACCTATGTTGCGCTTGGTACAAGGTGATGTTGGTGCAGGGAAAACCATTATTGCAGCTCTGGCAGCATTACAAGCGATTGCTAACGGACAACAAGTTGCCTTTATGGCGCCTACAGATTTATTGAGCGAGCAACACGCCAATAATCTTATCCGTTGGCTTGAACCGTTGGGAATTAAAATAGTACGACTCAGCGGAAAAATGAAACTTAGCGAACGGCGAATAGCATTTGCTGCACTTGCAGATCACAGCTGCCAGTTGATTATCGGTACGCACGCCTTATTTCAAGAGTCAGTGAGCTTTGCTCGCTTAGGATTAGTCATTATCGATGAACAACATCGATTTGGCGTAGAGCAAAGATTGCTTCTGCAACAAAAAGGGCAGCAAGATCAGCTCATCCCCCATCAGTTATTAATGACCGCCACGCCTATCCCAAGAACATTATCCATGACTCACTTTGCCCATTTGGATATCTCAATTATCGATGAATTACCTCCTGGACGCCTACCCATTGCTACAGCGGTATTAAGTCAGAATAAACGAGAGATAGTCATTAATCGATTACAAGTTGCCATAGCCAGTGGACGTCAAATTTATTGGGTTTGTACACTCATTGAAGAGTCAGAAAAACTACAATGTATGGCTGCTACTGAAACAGCACAAGCATTACAAGAGCAACTTCCCAACGCACGTGTAGGTCTGGTGCATGGACGGATGAAATCTGTAGAAAAAGAAGCGACTATGGCTGCATTTAAATGTGGCGAAATAAATTTACTGGTTGCCACAACAGTGATTGAAGTTGGGGTGGATGTTCCTAATGCCAGTCTTATGATTATTGAAAATGCGGAACGTCTTGGTTTATCTCAACTTCATCAATTACGCGGCCGAGTAGGAAGAGGCGCTACCCAATCTCATTGTATTTTGCTTTATCAATCCCCACTGTCGCAACAAGGTGCTGAGCGATTAAAAATAATGCGTGCAACCAATGATGGATTCATTATTGCTGAGAAAGATATGGAATTAAGGGGTGCAGGCGAAGTACTTGGCACCCGACAAACAGGATATCGGCAATTTAAAATCGCAGATCCCCAGCGTGATCGCAGCCTGCTTCCTCTTTTGCCTGCTACAGCAAAAGAACTGTTACAGAGCTCACCGCGCACTGCTCGCGATATTACCCAGCGGTGGTTGGGAAATTTTGAACAATTTTTGCAGGGGTAAAAATATTTTTAAAATACCCAAGTCAAGACTGTTTTTTATTTTTTTCTTTGTTAACATAGTTAAGCAGATTTGCAATTCTACAAAACCACACATTGTGGATAACTTCATCTAATTCAATTTACACCCCAAACTAAATCATCACGCATATACCCAAAAATTCTTATTCTACAAGGCTTTTCTACAATTCAATTTTGTAATTTCAGAAAATCAATTATCCACAAAATCTGTGGATAATTCTGTGTACATGATGTAGAACACCTTATAAAATCAGACTCATTTGTGACTGCCTTATAAATTTACAAAGCGCTCTTAAATTTCATTTTGGAATTTGCCAATTTTTATTTTTCGTAAGTCTGTGCATGTACAAATTTTGCATACTATATAATGCATAGCTCTACAACAAAAATTTTTTTTAAAATACCAAAGTCAAGACTGTTTTTTATTTTTTTCTTTGTTAAGATAGTCAGGCGTATTTACTACCTATTCAAAAATACATCCTGTGGATAACTTCTCTTACCACATCGTTTAATAAAAGCCCAAATATCCGAACATTCTTCAAAAAAACCTTATTTTATAAGTATCATTGCCTATTTAGTTCGAATCAGATCTAAATTATTTATCCACAAAATCTGTGGATAATCCTGTGAACATGATGTAAAGCACCTTATAAATCAACTTAATTTCTCCCCTTCTAAGAGCACAGCAAAATATTCCAGCGAAATTCCATTCATGTAAGTTTTAATATAAAAAAATTCTTAACCATGTTTAAATATGGCCAATAAAAATAGATGAAACTAAAACCTAGGATTTTGTGAGAAAACCAAGAACTCCGTTTGACTTAGGGTTTACCTTATTTAAAAACAGAATATGGCTCAGCACGACAGATATTGGCAAGCAAAAAAAGTAACCCTTTTGGGAGCTATTTCAAATGCGTTACTTGGCATTATTAAACTCATTGGTGGATATTTTTTCCATTCCCATGCTCTTGTTGCAGATGGAGTACATTCCTTATCTGATCTCATAACAGATGCGATGGTTTTATTTGCTTCTAAATATGGCAGTCTCGATGCCGATGCAAGCCATCCTTATGGGCATCAACGCATCGAAACTGCAGCAACTTTATTGCTCTCTCTTTTACTTATTTTCGCAGGTATTGGTATTGCCTGGGATTCAATATATGACTTACTTCATTTCAATTATCTCGTACCAAATTGGTTGACCCTTCCTATAATTTGTATCTCCATCATGAGCAATGAAACTTTGTTTCACTATACTCTGTATATTGGCAGGCGTATTAACTCCAAATTAATTACGGCAAATGCCTGGCATCACCGTTCAGATGCAGCCTCCTCCCTGGTTGTTTTAATAGGCTTAATTGGCAGCCTTGCCGGTTTCAGTTATCTTGATGCCATAGCAGCTATTATAGTCGGACTCATGATTGTTAAGATGGGTTGGGACTATGCTTGGAATAGTGTCAAAGAGCTGGTAGATACCGCAGTCAGTCCAGAATTATTAACTCGAATTGAAGAAGTAATTCAAAGCGTAGATGGAGTTGAAAAAATTCATCAATTACGCAGTCGTTCGATGGGGGAAGATGTATTAATTGATGTACATATTCTTGTTTCACCTAAAATATCGGTATCTGAAGGGCATTATATAGCGCAACATGTCCACCATGCGCTTACAGATCAAATAGAAAGTGTCAAAGATGTGATCGTCCATGTTGATCCTGAAGATGACGAACGCTTTTGCCCTTCTTTGCATTTACCCAGCAGGAAGGTATTACACGAATTATTATTAAATGAAGTTCATATTGATTTCCCCCAAATTTTATTTTGGAATTTACATTATCTGGATGGCAAAATAGGGATAGATATAGTCTGTGATGAAACATTTTCTCAGTGGCAAGAATTGCGTGCTCGCATGATTTTGGCGTTAAAACTGCAATCTGATATTGTAGAAGTTCGTTTATTTAGCTTGCATGAAGCCATGCATCACAACTAAACTACGGGATTTGATTAAGTCCGGTTGTAGACCTAGATTATTGTAACCTGAGTGCAGCGAAGCGAAACCCGGGGTGAATGCACACTCTTAAACCCGCCTCGCTGCCCCCTAGGCGCCACTAATCCAAGCAACAATCTTAGCGATAAAATTCTAGAATAAATAACAGGATAAACGATGGTATCAGCTACCAGTTTAAAGATTTTTTTTGCATTTTCCATTTTTGTAGTCATCTTACTCGCGGGCTGGTATCCGTTTAAAAAACGTATTAAAGATGATCGGCATATTGATTTTCCTGTGGGAGAAACCCTGGCTACTGGAGTATTTTTGGGAGCAGGTTTATTGCATATGCTTCCAGATGCAAATTCTTTATTTAAAAAAATGGGATACAACTACCCTTTCGCCTTTATCATTACCGGAGCAGTATTTCTGATTTTCCTTTGGTTCGAACATCTGGGCAAAGAACTCTACCATCATAATACGAAACACCCTGCTTTTGCTCTTTTAGCATGGGGAATGCTTTCAGTTCATTCCATAATGTTGGGTGCAGCCTTAGGGTTAGCGCAATATAACTCTATGATTATCATGATTTTTCTTGCAATTATTACCCATAAATGGGCAGAAAGCTTTGCCGTAGCAGTTCAATTAAATAAAAGTTCTATGAGCATGAACACCAGCTTGGTCTTTTTTATTTTATTCAGTTTGATGACCCCTTTGGGTATCTATTTAGGGTGGTATTTTGGTCATGGAGTAGAAACTAACTCTCTATTTGATCCAATTTTAATTGCTGCGTCAGCGGGAACTTTCCTCTATCTGGGCACACTACATGGTTTAGAACGCTGTGTAATGGTAGAGCGCTGTTGTAATCTCAAAGATTTCAGCTTCGTGATTATAGGCTTCACACTGATGGCTTTGGTGGCGATCTATGTCTAATTTTTTACAACAAAAACCCATTATTCTCGCTTCAAGTTCATCAATAAGATTAAAACTATTGCAGTCTCTTGGTATTGAATTTTCTGTGATTCCTTCACATTGTGATGAAAACGCAATTAAAGCATCCTTCAAGTCAAAAAACGCATTAGAATTGGGCTATGCGCTTGCCGCAAGTAAAGCACTGGAAGTGAGTCAGCACCATCTTGAACATTTTATTATTGCAGCAGATCAACTGTGTCTGTTTGGACAAACCTTGCTGAATAAGCCTTTGAACCATCATACAGCTATGGAGCATCTGCGTTTATTAAATGGTAAGGAGCATTTGCAAATTGCCTGCCTTTGCATTGCCAAAAATAACGAACTGCTCTGGCAACATCATGAAACAGCCTACTTAACCTTGCACCAATTAAGCGAAAAAACCATTGAAGCTTACTTAGACAGTGAAAAACCTTATCATAGTTGTGGGGGTTATCAATATGAAAGCCTGGGTAAATGGTTATTTAAAGAGGTTCAGGGCAATGAAGATACCATTTTAGGTTTACCTTTACTTCCTTTATCCAGTGCCTTAATGAAACTTGGTGCGGTCAGTTTCTGATTAGTTCATAGCCTAAAAAAGTATGGCGAACTCGGAAAATAGAATGTTTTTGGCTCCAAATTTCGCACTTCATTCAGGCTACACAAGATCTCAAAATACAAAAAATCATCAACAGAATGAATTATTGTATTTATTAAGATCATTTTGTTATGATTCTTTATCATTTTGCTGAGGCATTGAGAAAAAAATGGAAGGAAAAATTGAAAATCCTGTTGCAGCAACGCCTACATTAAGTTTGTTTGAATTTAAAATGAAATTCGCAGACCATATGAAGATATGTGCAATTTTCAAATTAAAATCTGAAGAAAGAATTGCTCAGCTAGAGTCAAACAATGATCATGATGCGCTTATTGAGCTACATGAACAGATGATGGTGACAATTAGAGGACAAATCACTATTTATCAAGAAAAATTAAAAAAAGCGGACTCCTACGAAGAAGATAGAGAAACCTTACAGCAACGCATTAGTAACGAAATTGCCAGACTAAACAGGTACCTGGAAAAGTTACAAGAACAGTTAATTCAAATCAAATCGTTAAAATTTTTATTCTCTTTAAGCCCACCTGAATTATTTCAGGAAGCACTAAAAAATAAATCCTCAGCGTTACTTATTATTAAAAATTCCACACTGATCGCCAAAATTTCCAACGCTCAAATGCTACTTATAACGCATCAAGACCCGGAAATCATTAAGTCTCTAGCCTCTATTGTAGCAACACGAGAATACACATTTGAAACCCCCCATATTTTTGCTGCACTCAAACAACACGTTCAAGCTGAATCCGATAAGGGCTTTATTGGAGAAAAAGAGAATGCAGCAATTCATGATTTATTACTCAAAATTAATAATTATCTCGATAAAAAAATAGAGAACGCTGTGAAAGGAAATGCTACTCCATGGGCTTTGGGTTATTTTGGATCGCGCCATCAACTCAATAAAGGTGATAAAAAAGTATCTGTGCCACAAGGTATTTACGAATTAAAATATCATTTAGATCAACGTGATAAAATTCCTGCGAGTGATGTCTTAATCAAGATGCAAAATACGCTTCAGATCAAGAATGCAGAAAGAAAGGATGAGTCTATGTTTCAACAGTTTAAACGACTTATAAGTTATCTTTTTGGATATGCTCAATCAGAAGAAACCCTAAAAGAATATGAATATCTTGAGCAAGTCGCCATAGGAAAACAATCTATTTCTTGACAAAGCAAGCGCATATCAAAACAATACTTCAGATTAAAAAATTTCAATCGTAATTGGGACTCAACATGCAAATTACAAAAATTCAAGCTCGTGAAATTCTGGACTCTCGTGGTAACCCTACTGTTGAAGCAGATGTTATTTTAAAAAATGGAATCCAAGGAAGAGCCAGTGTTCCTTCTGGCGCATCAACAGGAAGTCGAGAAGCCTGTGAACTCCGCGATGATGATGCAAAACGTTATAATGGTAAAGGAGTACAACAAGCTGTTGCTCACGTGAACCATGAAATAAATCAAGCATTACACCTTTTTTCTGTTGAAGATCAGGACGCTTTAGATAAGAAATTATGTCAACTAGACGGCACAGAAAATAAATCATATCTTGGAGCCAATGCTGTTCTTGCTGTTTCTCTTGCAGCTGCAAGAGCTCGAGCAAATGAGCATAAGTTGCCATTATATGCAGCATTAAATCAAGGCGAAAAAATGTGCATGCCCGTACCCATGATGAATATTTTAAATGGAGGTGCACACGCGGACAATAATGTGGATATTCAAGAATTTATGATTATGCCTGTAGGGGCCGCTGATTTTCCCACAGCATTGCAAATGGGCACTGAGATTTTTCATGGGTTAAAATCCGTTTTAAAAAAGCAAAGCTTAAATACTGCGGTAGGGGATGAAGGAGGTTTTGCGCCCAATATAAAATCAAACCGTCAAGCTCTAGACTTACTTTGTGAGGCAATTGAAAAAGCAGGATTTAAGTTAGGCGATGAAATAGTACTTGCTTTAGATGTTGCCTCTTCCGAGCTGTATGAACAAGGCATGTATCATATGGCTTCTGAAAATCAACAATTTACTTCAATGCAACTTATTGATTATTATATTAATTTAGTTGCCAATTATCCTATAGTAAGCATTGAAGATGGGCTGGATGAAAAAGATTGGAGCGGCTGGAAACATTTGACCGCGCAATTAGGGGAAAAAATTCAATTGGTAGGTGACGATATATTTGTTACTAACCCCAAAATTCTACGAGAAGGTATTACTCAAAAAGTAGCTAATGCCATCCTGATTAAAGTCAATCAAATTGGAACTTTAAGTGAAACGCGACAAACAATTCAATTAGCCCACCAAAATGGATATCGTTGTGTGATGTCACATCGTTCTGGTGAAACAGAAGATACATTTATCGCAGATCTTGCAGTTGCCACGGGTTGCGGTCAAATTAAAACCGGCTCATTATGCCGTACTGATCGTGTTGCAAAGTACAATCAATTATTACGCATCAATGAAATTGCTGCATTGCCTTATGCAGGTAAATCTATATTAAAATAATCAACAGCCTGGTTCAGTGTCAAATTGGGTAATCGTAGCCTGGGCTGCAAAGCCTAGAGCCGTCAAGCGAAGCAGAAGTCATCCCTGCGAAGGCAGGAATCCATCCATGATTGAGCACATTGCCAATATTAAAATGGATCCCCGCCTGCGCGGGGATGACAAAGTTACTTGCAAATTGAGTAAAATGAAACACTAAATACTCTTAGCCTGAAGGCCATAGGCTGCAAAGGCCTACATACAGTTACTTTCTCTTGCCGCGATTCACCGCCCGCCCCACCTTATTAATCCTCCGCAAAATGGATGTTAGTATTGTATTTAGTACGATTAAGACAAAAACTGCTTCGAAACACTTTAATATTTGGCTCATTAGCAAATACCCTACGGGCAAATTCATTGTAATGATTCATATCTGCTACATGTATTATTAATAAATAATCGGTTTCTCCCGAAACAAAATAGCATTGCTTTACTTCTTCTTGATCCGCCATTTTGCGCTCAAAATGAGCCAATAAATCTTCTCTTTGTTTTTCCAAAGTAATATTTGCAAAAACAATGAGCCCACGACCTGCCTTAAAAGGATCAACCAAAGAAACATCTTTCACAATGATGCCCTCATCACGTAATCGTTTTACACGACGAAAACAAGGAGGGGCGGAAATCCCAACTTTTTCAGCAAGAGCCAGATTGGTAATTTGATTGTCTTTCTGCAATAAATTTAAAATTTTTCGGTCAATTTTATCTAAATATGCCACATCAGTTTTATTTTCCAATGCTTTTTTATCGTCATTTTTTTTCATATATTACCCAAAAATTAAAATCAGGCATTATAAAGTGAAATAAAACATCATTAAATTAAAAATTTATTTATTTTTATTTCATGGTAAATTCCTCATCTCACGAACAAGATTTAAAAGGAAACAATTATGATAAGAAATGTACTAATTGATGAAATTAAAACTCTGAACCAACTCATTAAATATTCGGCACGTGAATTGAGCCAAGAAGACTATACAAGCCAAGAAATTGAGGGGGCAATTCATTTTATTTTTGGTGTAGATAAGGAACTTATTAAGGATCAAACCTACTATGCTATAGAAAAAAAAGGCAATGTTATTGCTTGCGGCGGATGGAGTAAACGAAAAACCCTGTTTGGCGGAGATCAATGCAGCGCGCGTGAGGAAGGCTTTTTAAATCCACAAACAGATTATGCCAAGATCAGAGCTTTTTTTGTCCATCCAAACCATGCTCGGCAAGGTCTTGGAAAAATGCTCCTGAAATATTGTGAGCAACAGGCCTTATTTCATGGATTTACAAAAATGGAAATGATGGCAACTTTGCCCGGGGCAAAACTGTATGAGTTTTGTGGCTATCAAATTATTGAACCACAATATTTTCCTCTCCCAAATGGAACACACTTTAAAATGTTAAAAATGATAAAACATTTATAAATACCCGTGTCGAGAAGAGCAGTATGCAAGTATGTCCTAAATGCAGTACAGAATGACCCAATCTATCCGGTATAGCTTTTTTGGTGCCACTTTGAAAGATGGATATAAGCTACTTAACTACCGCTTTATGTGTGATATCCAAAACAATATTTTGAGCAGTCCTTTTTTAAAGCAAAATTCCTCTGGATACCGCGCATAAAACCGGTACGTAGAATGAAAAAATTTGTGGGGGATTTTAAGTTCCGCGACACTATATCCAGTTACATTTTAAAAAACTAGTCATTTTTACGGGGATGATACTCAGGAATTTCTTTAGGATAACAGCCTTTTATAGATCTAAAGAAATCAAGAATCTTTGGAAAGTCCTTATCAATATTCCCTGAGGGTTGGAATTTCTCATGAATTCGAACTTCCTTCGTGGAATAATCAGGACCTACCATAACTATAGGCAGTCCTGCTTGACAAGCAATATGGTAAAACCCCTCTTTCCAACGCGTCACTGCACTGCGAGTTCCCTCAGGAGTAATAGCAAGCTTAAACTCATCACGAGAACGAAAGATTTCCACTACCTGCTCTACTGTTTTATTTGTTTTAGAACGATCAACTGGAGCACCGCCTAAAGCCTTTAACACCAAACCTAAAGGAAAAAAGAACAATTGATTTTTCGCTAAAAAGTTAATTTTAACTCCGACTGAAAAACGAGCAAATAAGCCAACAATAAAATCCCAATTGCTGGTATGGGGGGCTACAACAACCAGGTATTTTTTATCTTGTGGTAATTCACCAACAACTTTCCATCCAAATAGTTTTAAAAAAAAGTGACCAAGTTTCTTCATAATCGAAATCAATAATTATTTCTCTTATTATATACAAATTATTATGCTGATACAGCTCTATCTCTTCGAAAGCTAATTTTATCTTGGATAAGTGCAAATAAAAAAGTTAATAAAACACAACATAGTCAAATATTTATACTAAAATGATACATATATAAGTGGAGCTATGGAGTGCCAAATGAATAAACAAGATCCTGCACTTGACTTTCCCAACCCACGTTTGCTGGCAGCTGTTTATTACGGATTGCTATCCGTTGTCGGAACGATACTTATCAATGGATTTCTTACAACAATTGGTATTGAAGAACTCGTGCCTCTCTTTTATGCAATTATTCTAGGGATGGTTGTAGCCTCTATAACTGGGGCAATATTTGGAAAAAGTATCGTTTGCAGTCCTAGACCTTACAAGCTCAAGACTTTCTGGTTGGGTTTTATTATGGTTCTGCTTTCCTTACCATTTTTTGATCTGGGTCTGCTGCTATTTATGGACACCTCAGAAAATCAAGCATTGAAAGTAATCAATTTTAATGATTTTGTTTCTGCATACTTCATTGTTCTGGGTTACAGTTATATTCTTTTTGGCTTCTTACTTGCCATTGCCTCCGGTTTAGCCTCTATCTATTTACGTGGGAAATTTATTTACCAAATCTTACGTACAGATAGACGACGAGACCATCGCTTACCACGGTATGTTGGAGCTGCAGATAGAGAAAAACCTAAACCAGCAAAAAAAACCCGTACTTTGCAGCGCAAAAAAACTTGAGTAAAATCTTCTAACTACTCAACTTTTCATTGTATTGTAATTTGCATACAGCGCAGCAGCATAATTTTGGTTTTTGCCAGGTATAGAGCATTTCCCAGACTCTGCTATGCTCCATCCAGACTACAATTAAAATTGTGAATTTTTATGACGATACACCCGATCACGGATAAAGAGCAGCTTTTTTTTCTATTAACTCAAAAAGCCACCGTTCTCACCCCGAATAACCGACTCAGTGAAGCAATACTTCAATACTATTTCCTAAAATGTAAGAAACAAACCATAGATAAGCCTAAATGTATGCCCTTTGGCGCTGCTCTAGTTAAAGCTTACGAACAGCTCAATTTCATTAGCCCTCATATTACCCATCCTACTTTATTAAACAACACTCAATGTCAGTACTTATGGCGCAAAATGATTCAAGCTGAAACGAGCATAACTTATAGTGAAGGCCTGCTTCAATCAATAATCAGTGCATGGGAGCGTTGCCAACTCTGGCAAATTAACATGGACGATCCAGCTTTTTACTACACAGCACAAACACGGCAATTTCAACAATGGTGGCAATTATTTGATAAACAATTAAAACAGTATCATTTAATCACTGAGCATCAATTAATTCCCTATTTACTCAATACCAATAGTTCTTTATTTTCCCAAGACGTTGTTTGGGTGTGTTTTGATGACTTTACTCCTCAGCAAGTGCTCTTGCAGGAACACTTGACGAGAAAAGGTTTCATTCAATATCAATATGATTTAAAGGAAAAATCATCGAAAACCGAAGTATTCGCAGCTCAAGACAACAACGAAGAATATCAACAACTCATGGCATGGTTACATTTAAAAATCCAAGAAGGGAGTCAGCGTATCGGTGTCGTTGTACCCAATTTAGAGCAAGAGTCTAATTCATTACAAAGAATCTTGGCACATCATTTTGAGCCATCCTACTTTAATATTTCCCTCGGCAAACCTCTGAGTAATTTTCCTTTAGTTGCCCATGCCCTATGTTGGCTTAATTTAGATGATATCTACTTAAGTTCGCATCAGGCAGAATTACTTCTGCAATCACCTTATTTAGGCAGTTCTCAAGAAGAATTCATAGCACGCTCTGAGTACTTGCAAGAAGGAATATTATTAGAAAATCATGCAGTTCAGCTAAATCATTTTAGAGAAGAACTCCATGCTTATGCGCCCAAACTCGCTACTTTATTAAATGCTCTAACACCTTATCCTCAAGAGGCTGCTGTAGAAGAATGGATACACTTATTTCAAAAGCGTTTAAACACCTTAGGATTTCCTGGGGACTATACCCTTAGCTCAGAGAATTACCAGTGCCTTAATCGTTTTATCGCCATCTTTGATGAGCTGAGGCAATTTTCTTTACTGAGTTCTCGCTTCACAAAATCGGAAGTCCTTGAGACAGTACAACATCTTGCTGATAACACCATTTTCCAAGCGCAAAAAACCAATGCGCCGATTCAAATTTCTGGTTTGCTGGAAGCATCGGGATGTGAGTTCGAGAGTTTATGGATCATGGGCTTAACTGATCAATGTTTGCCACAAAAAGTACAATTATCAGCTTTTATTCCACCTCAATTGCAACGTGAATTGTGCATGCCGCATAGTTTACCTGCTCGCGAATTGCAGTTTGCTCGCCAGATCCTGCAGCGCCTACAAAGAAGTGCTGATTCTATAGTACTAAGCTATGCCCAATTGCAAGCAGATACACCTAATTTACCTTGCTCCTTAATCGCTGGATTTCCCAATTTTGAACCATTACCAACTGATTATGAAGCAAAAAAAACCTCTGAGTTAATAACGATAGAAGAGTGTTTTCATATTCCCTTATTGGCAGAGGAGCACGTTTATGGAGGTACAGCAATTCTATCGAATCAGGCCAAATGTCCTTTTAAAGCATTTGCCGAACACAGACTCCGAGCTAAAACTTCGTTACAAACAACAGATGGCTTAGATAATAAAGAGCGAGGACAAATTATTCATAAGGTTATGGAGCTGCTATGGCAAAAATTAGAAAATCAACATAATCTGCTCCATTTAGCCAATGATATTTTAGAACAATACATTGATGGTGCCATTCATACCGCTTTAGCCTCACTAAAAAAACATTGCGATTCATTTCCTGATTCAATACGGGAAGTGGAGTACGCGCGCTTAAAACGAATGGTGCACACTTGTCTTGAATGGGAGAAACAACGACCTCCTTTTACCATAGCAGCAATAGAGCAATCTTATACGATTAATTTAGCCGGCCTCGATTTTCAAGTGCGCGTCGATCGCATGGATCAGGTTGAAGATAAAAAATGGGTTATTGACTATAAAAGTACTCTTCCTGCCAGTAAACCCTGGAATGAGGAACGACCTAAAGAATCACAGCTCTTGCTTTATGCGCTGTTGGATGAACAAATTAACACCCTTTTGCTCTTGCAATTAAAAGCCGGGAAAATCAGCTGTGCGGGACTTAGTGAAGAAAAGCACAGCATCAGTGGGATTAGTCCTTTAAAAAAAGAAGAAACATGGACAGAGTGCAAGAACCTTTGGCAAAAACAACTCACTGATTTGGCTAAAGAATTCCAAGACGGCCATTGCGTCCCACAACCTGCGCATTTAACTATTTGTCAACAATGTGATTTTCAGAATTTATGTCGTTTTCAAGGAGAAGAGTAGTAATTATCCTTTTTTGAATTCAATAAAATAAGGCTAGGTTCGCTTAGCGTCATAAAAAGGATAAAATCATTTTATACTTCTTATGTCGAACTTACGTTAATTATGATATAAAACATCGAGGCCATTCAAACTCAATTGAAGTGGTTTTAATCTCATGGTTTCCCTACTACTAATAATAATAAAGAGATGGATCATGCCTTTGAATCATACAAAATTAGAACGACGTTTAAGCGCCTGTGACGAAGCACTAAATGCTCTGTTTGCTAATCAGCAAAAGCAAATTGGGGTGAAAATACAACAGCAAATAAAATCAGTACAAAATTATTACAACCTTTCCTATACTAAAACAAATTCAGCCAAAAAAGCTGAAGAAATTGCTGCCAGTTATGAATTATTTATAGACCAATTAACTAAAGCAAAAAATAGACAGCTGAATACTAAAGAAGCATCGGAAAAAATTAGCAATTCATGTGAATCCAGAAAAATTGGTGTTTTATTTCATAATCTCGCCAAAGCATGCGAACTGATGTTCTACGCAGCAACAGCATTTTCTTTATATGCCGGTATTTTTGGCATTGCACTGCCAGTACTTATTGTTCAACCAGTTTTAGGTGTTGCCGTAGGAATAACCATTGTCGGAGCAATGATTGCAGCAGCATATAAAGCCTTGTCATGCTTCACCGAATTTAAATCATTCAGTCGTCACGATATAGAATACACTAATGAGTTAAGTTTAGTTTCATTCTTCAACCCAAAGCCGCAACCAATAAAAGAAGACCTTCAAGAAAATGAAGAAGATGAGTTAGAAACTAGCTATTGTTGCTAATTAATAATTCCACTTAAGTCCTGCG
Source organism: Legionella bozemanae (assembly GCF_001648595.1). Lineage (GTDB taxonomy): Bacteria > Pseudomonadota > Gammaproteobacteria > Legionellales > Legionellaceae > Legionella > Legionella bozemanae. The sequence goes on from NZ_LBAW01000004.1 coordinate 156,072, forward strand.
GTTATATAACATGAGAGGAGCCCGGGAAAAATGCAAAACCCGGGTTTCGTTTCGCTACACTCAGGCCATGTTTTTTGCAATCAAAGCAGGATTCTGCTCCCAGTGTATAAGCCAAATTTATGAAGATCTTACAATTGCGAAATTTAACCAGATGTTTAATAATGATAAAATCACGGAACAAGGGAGTGAATATGTCACTCAAATTAGCGAGAGCACAAATTCTATGTTGTGGTTTAATCACATGTTTACTGAGTTCATGCTTACTGAGTAGTTGTTTTTATCCACCTTATAATAATTTCAAACCAGTACATCCTATGCCAAGGAGGGTTGTTACTGGAGCGGTTGTTGGAACCGCAGTAGGTGCTGCAACAACAGGTACTGTGGCAGGAGCACTGGCAGGAACTGTTGCAGGAGGTACTGCCGGCGCCGTTGTAGGTTTTTATAAGGCAAGTAGACGCAGCATTATTAAAGAGTTGAATAAAGAAAATATCCAGTACGTGCAATATGGCGACACCATGACCCTAATTGTGCCTGTTGATAAATATTATATGTTTGAAAGCCCCCGCCTCAATGAAGTGTGTTACCCTGGATTGGAAAATATTATAAGGTTGTTGAAATTTTATCCGAACAGCCCTGTTTATGTTGCGGGATTCACAGATAATGTAGGTACACGCCGCCATAAAAAATTATTGTCCCAAGCTCAAGCAGAAACGATGCTTACTTTTTTATGGGCTAATAATATTCCTGCGCAACTTCTTAAAGCAGAAGGTTATGGTGATAAAAATGATGTAGGTGACAATAAATTGATCCACGGTAGTGCATTTAATCGACGCATTGAGATCCAATGGTTCAATAATTATGGTATTAAGACTTGTGCAACATGTCCAGCTCCAGTACCATCACCTGTAGTTTATGCATCAAAATAAGGCAAACATGCGTTCAAGATTTATCGGGGGAATTCTTTTAATTGTTGGGACATCTATAGGCGGGGGAATGCTCGCCTTGCCTGTTGCCAATGCAGCTACAGGTTTCTGGCAATCTTCAATTTTTTTATTTCTTTGCTGGGTATTCATGACATTAGGGGCGTTTTTTATCCTTGAAGCGAATCTTTATTTACCCAGAGGAAAACATATGGTTTCAATGGCGCAAGCCACTTTAGGTAATTATGGTTTACTTGCTGCCTGGATAAGCTATCTTTTTTTACTCTATACTCTACTGTCTGCTTATATATCTGGCGGAGCAGACGTGTTGAACAGCCTTCTTTTTAAAATTGGATTACATCTGGCGGATTGGCAAGCAAGTTTATTGTTTACGCTTATTTTTGGCATGGTTGTGTATGGTGGAATTCGATATGTAGATTATGTCAATCGTGGATTGATGTTTGGCAAATTAGCTGTTTATTTTTTATTAGTAGTACTTATTGCCCCGCATATTGAACTACACCATCTGCGTCATGGTGACATGCGTTATATCGGTGGCGCCATTATGATCTTGATTACCTCCTTTGGATTCGCCATTATTGTGCCTAATCTCAGAGACTATTTTGATGATGACATTAAGCAACTGAAAAAAGTGATTTTTATTGGTTCGTTAATTCCTTTATTTTGTTATTTGGCATGGGATGCAGTCATTATGGGGGCTCTCCCCTCAGAAGGAAGCCAAAACCTTGAGAGTTTAATGCATAATCCGCATACCACCAGTGCCTTAGCAAGCTTACTCTCAAATAAAGTGCAAAATACAATAATCAGTGCTTTATTTAATTTCTTCACCTCCATTTGTATGCTCACTGCATTTCTTGGCGTCTCCTTATGCTTGTACAGCTTCCTTGCAGATGGTTTACAGTTGCGTGAACGAGGAAGTCATGGCATTGGGTTATTTTTACTTACATTTGTTCCTCCACTTCTTATCGTCATTTATTATCCTGGTGCATACATACATGCCTTAGGTTATGCAGGTATCTTTTGTATCATTCTGCTACTACTTTTACCCGCATTAATGTGTTATTTTGGCAGAAGAAATCATCGTTCTGTCTTTATCGTTCCAGGTGGTAAATGGACTCAAGGTGCTGTAGTTGCTGTTTCTATCGGATTATTGGCGCACGAATTTTGGAATTTGATATAACCAATCTGCGTGAGGAACGACACTTTGAGAGATAGACATAAAAAGTAGTTTATAGTTTAATGAAAAATTTTTACATGCCTCTCTATATACTGCGCCTTATGTGCACAGTATATAGAATGAAATAGGACTCAGATCGCTTAGACCACAATCATTATTGGCTGCGATACAATTGACTTAAAATGAACAACAAAGTATCATATTGAATTATTTTTAAACTATTTTGGATTATATCTCATGATCAATTCAAAACTAATAGGCGGAATATTACTTATAGTAGGAACATCTATAGGTGGTGGTATGCTTGCCCTTCCCGTCTCCACGGCAGAAGTAGGCTTTACCAATTCCATTTTCTTCCTGTTTTTTTGTTGGCTGGTCATGACTGCCGGCGCTTTATTAATCTTGGAGGTTAACCTACGTCTTCCAGCAGGAAGCAACATGATTTCCATGGCTAAATCCACGTTAGGCTTGCCTGGTCAAATTATTGCCTGGATCACGTACCTGTTTTTGCTTTATACCCTGCTATCCGCTTATATTTCTGGGGGAAGTGATGTATTCAATAGCTTATTACATAAATTGAATATTGATATACCCAACAGTGCTACCGCAATTCTGTTTACCTTTTTATTTGGTTTGATCGTTTATAAAGGCATACGCTCCGTAGATTATGTCAATCGCGGTTTAATGTTTGGTAAATTAGGCATTTATATTTTGTTAGTCGCTATTATTAGCCCGCATACCTCTACTTTAGGCTTAACTGATGGTTCAGCACGTGCATTTACTGGCACATTAATGATCTTGATTACTTCATTTGGCTATGCATCGATAATACCGAGCCTCCGTGACTATTTTGAAGATGATATACGTACCCTAAAACGCGTCATCTTACTGGGTTCACTTATTCCTCTTGTTTGCTATATTGTTTGGGATGCAGTCATTATGGGTGTTGTCTCTCGGGAAGGAGAGAATGGTTTACTCGCACTTATGAATTCAGAACACGCCACGAGTGGGCTGACTGAGGCTTTAAGTCAATCAGTACAAAATCAATGGATTAGTGGATTCTTTGGCTTTTTTACTTCTATATGCATGCTTACAGCATTTTTAGGAGTTTCTTTGGGTCTATTTGACTTTCTGGCAGATGGGTTAAAACTGGAGAAATCCGGTAACCAGGGGAAATATACCTTAGCTTTAACTTTTCTTCCGCCGCTAGCAGTAGTCTTATTAAATCCTGGAATTTATTTGCATGCTTTAAGCTATGCCGGCATTTGCTGTGTTATTTTATTGTTACTTCTGCCTTCCATTATGGCTTGGAAAGGACGTAAAGCTCACTTAGTTACCACAGAAAGCCACTTAGTACCGGGAGGTAATTCCAGTCTTGCTTTAATTGGTTTTATAGCCACAGGTTTACTTATTATCGCCATCATGCACTAATACGCTCAACATAGGAGCATAACCTAGTGTCTGCTCTTCTACTTAAACTCATTGAATAGATAAAGAATCAATGCTGAAATGACAAAATCTGAGGTTTTCCAGAATATCTTCAGGTTTTCAGTCCTATAGTAAATACACACATAGTCTATAATTAAACATAATTAAATGTTATTTAAGATAAATACAAGGAGGTAATTATGTTAGGTTGGGCATTAACATTTTTCATTATTGCAATTATTGCAGCCGCATTTGGATTTGGTGGCATAGCATCAGCTGCAGCAGGAATTGCGAAAATTTTATTCTTTATATTTCTTGTTATCTTTGTCGTATTCCTGATAATGGGGTTACTGGGTCGACGTCCGCCACCTCCTCCAGTATAAAAAATAAGTAATACAATCAAATCATATTGTAACAGTGAAGCAGAACCAACGGGAGCTTAAAGTTCCGGGTTCTGTTTCGCGCCCAAGGCTACAGGACTTCTACAATTTCATCAAATTAATTGAACAGTTTAATTTGAACTTCTTGAGATGAACTCTTCCAGGCTCTTTTCATGATTTCAGTATTAAAAGAAATGCCGAAATCGCCATTTTTATTAAGAGCAATAACACCCACTTCTCCGTTTAATCTTTGATTACGCTCATGGATTACATAATCGCATGCTTTTTGCAGTGGCATATCAAATTCCATCATCATGGAAATAGTATGTCCCACTACCCCTCTAATTAAATATTCACCTTCTCCAGTTCCAGAGACCGCACAGGTATTATTATTGGCATAACATCCAGCACCAATAACACAGCTGTCTCCAATTCTGCCTGGAAGACAATTGCTAATTCCACCTGTTGATGTTGCCGCTGCAAGATTTCCTTGTAAATCTAAAGCCACAGCACCTACAGTTCCTTTCATTTTCTTGCGCTGAATTTCTTCCATTCTCTCTATTTTATTCAGCTTTTGATACATCTCATATTGATGCGGAGTTATAAAGTAAGAATCAGGCTCAATTTCCATACTATACTTCTTCGCCAATTCTAAGGCACCATATCCTGAAAGAAAAACATGGCGTGTTTCCTCCATCACCAACCGGGCAAGACGAATGGGATTTTTTACTGTACGCACCATAGATACGGCGCCAGCTTGCAGATCTGTGCCGCTCATAATGGAAGCATCCATCTCAACTTCCCCGCGACAATTTAACGCTGAACCTTTTCCCGCATTAAATAAAGGATTATCCTCAAGAACCGCCACTGCCTGCTCTACTGCATCCAAAGCGGAACCGCCTTTATCAAGAACTGAATAACCTATTTCAACAGCTTGGGCCATACCATGTTCAAATTCCTTTTGATGATCGTGCAAAAAAGAATAATTCTCACTAGCACCACCATGTACCGCGATTGCAATTTTATTCATTACCGTATCCATTATTTAAATTATTTACTTAGAGGGATCGCCGGATTCGCCAGAGTACGATCTGCAATTGAAAATTGACATCCCTTTACCAAAAGGTGAACTATCAAATTTTCAACAAATACAGGCTCTCCTTCTTCAACATCTGTGATGTTTGTTTGATTAATATTTCTACCATCAATAATGACAACCATACCCGACCCATAACATTCTGCATCCGTTCCATTTCGAATAACCAGAGCAGTATCTTCCCCTAAACCAATACCCAATTGTTCTGGGTTCATGATAATGGCATGTGCCAAACGGCTAAATCGTCCTCTTTTTATGAAATGAGTATCAATAACACAAGATTGTAAAATCCCTAATCCTGAAGAAGTTAATAAATTGAGGTACCTTAAAGCTTCTGATAAACCGCCCCCAGTGATCATAACTGTGCCCATAACCATAGCTCCAGCACTAGTTCCGGCAATAATGAAATCACTGTCTTTCAGATATCGTTCTTTAATAATGTCAACTATAGGAGTGCCACCTAATATTGTAGATAGACGAAACTGATCGCCTCCTGTAAAGAAAATGGCTCCCGCATCCTCTGCTCTTCTTAAATACTCTTCATGGCGTGCTTCACTTCTATTTTTTATAGGAATAAACCCTATGTTGGTATAACCCATATTATGAAAAACATTTTGATAAATTTGTTTTACTTCATCCTGAATTTCCGAACCAGTTGTAATAATTTCTATTTTTTTATTTGAGGGGGGCAATAATTCATTTAGAATTTCATAACGAGTAAATTCTTTATTTTGCTCCGTAATATCCAATGGTTCATTATAACCCTTATCTTCAGCACCACCGATAATTAATAATTTAGCTTTGGGTGTCATTATAAACCTCGTTCGCTATCATCAATTGTTTTTCCATTTTCTTGAGAAAATTAGTTGTTTCAAATACATCTTCAACCGCACAAAAGATAAACGTATTTAGTTCTGCCACTCCCGTCACATATTCAATGGCTTCAATTTCATCTGAAATAATATTTAAAGATGGCTTAAAATTAGAGCGAAGTATTCCTGCAACAATAAGACGATTTATTTCATGATGAGTTCGCCCTCTTCCGTCTTTATCATGGCGAATGACGATTTCATCAAACATGGAAGCGGCATGATAGCCCAGCTTTTCAATGTCCTCATCACGGCGATCACCGACCGCCCCTATAATCCCAATTTTTTTAGTACAATGAATTGAAGCAAGATAATTTTTTAACTCACGAAATGCCCCTTCGTTATGAGCATAATCGACCATGACCTGGCAATGAGGGAATTTAAAAAGGTTCATTCTGCCTGGAAGATTCTCGACAGTGGGATAAAAAATTTGCAGTGCTTCTTTTATTTTTTCTAAAGAGAAATGACTGATGACTCCTGCTAATGTTGCAGCTAATATATTCAGAATCATGCCGCTTGCGGTGCCTTGAAAACTAAGCGGGATTGATTTTACATCAGCCAGAACAGTTCGCTCGGAACTGCGTTGCACGATAATATGTCCTTGATCAAGATAAGCAGCTAACCCGCCTAAACTGCAGTGCTTCCTGATACGGGGGCTTTCAAACATACTAAATAAAGCAATATTACACGTTAAATCATTTCTTAAATCATAGGTCAAATTATCATCAGCATTTAAAATAGCATATCCTGTTTCTTTAGTGCTACGCGCAACAACCGCTTTGACCTGGACCAACTCATCAAGAGTATAAATCTCATTTAATCCCAAATGATCCTCAGTAACATTAGTAATCACACTGATATCACATTCATCAAATCCTAAACCTGAACGTAGAATTCCGCCCCGCGCGCATTCTAAGACGGCATAATCCACTTCAGGATCATATAAAACCACTTGTGCACTGGCAGGACCACTGCAATCCCCGTTATAAATCAATTTATTATTTATATAAATACCGTCTGTAGTAGTGTAACCGGTGTGGTGATTTGCAAAACGTGCGAGATGAGCAATCAACCGGACCACTGATGTTTTTCCATTGGTACCTGTAACAGCGACTATTGGAATCCTTGACGTTAAATTAGGTGGATAAAGCATATTCAAAATGGGTTCTGCTACATTGCGAGGCTTACCTTCATTAGGTGATAAATGCATTCTTAATCCTGGTCCGGCATTTACTTCAATAATGGCACCATGATTTTCATTTAAAGGACAACCTATATCATTTGAGATCACATCGATTCCGCAAATATCCAAATTTACGAGTCGCGCTACACGTTCTGCAAGAAAAATGTTAAAAGCGTGAACCGTATCAGTCACATCTTTAGCTGTTCCACCAGAGCTTAAATTTGCAGTTTCTTTTAAATATAAAATATAATTCTCGGGTAAAATACTCTCAAGAGTCAGGTTATTTTGTTTTAAAATAGAGAAAGTGGATTCATCAATCTTGATTTTTGTCAGCATGTTTTCATGGCAATCTCCTCGATTTGGATCTTCATTTGCCTGCTGAATTAATTGATTAATTGTAAGTTTCCCATTTCCTCTAATCTGAGCAGGGGTTCTTTCAGCCACCGCAACCACTTTATAATTTACCACTAAGAATCGATAATCTTTCCCAGTCATGAAGCGTTCAATTATTAATTCATTGGAAATTTTTTTTGCAAGTTCATAGCCAAAAATTGCTTTATCTCGATCTGTAATATTTGTAGTTACCCCTTTTCCATGATTTCCATTGTATGGCTTAATCACTAAAGGGAAGCCCAATAGTTTTATTGCTTCTTGGAGTTCTTCTTTATCCCTAATAACCATCCCTTTGGGAGTCGGAATAAAGTTTGTGCTCAAAATTTGCTTGGTAAGCTCTTTATCAGAAGCAATATCCACGCCAATAGAGCTTGTTTTCGAAGAGACGGATGCCCAAATCTTTTTTTGATTTCGCCCATATCCCAATGTAATTAAAGAAGTGTTTTCATAGTGTTTCCAAGGAATTTTTCTTTTTTTCGCTTCATCGACAAGCGCCTGAGTGCTAGGCCCTAACCCCTGTTTTTTAAAAATTTCCCTTAAGTGATTAAGGGCCTCACCAAGAGGATATTTTTTACCTTCTGCAATGGAGTTTATAAAATTGACTGCAACTTCTCCTGCATACAAACCTGCTTCTTCAATTTGGTATGCAAATATGACTTGATAAACACCATAATCTTTAGTCCCATAAGTCCTGCCAAAACCACACTCCATCCCTGCAAGACATTGCAACTCCAAAGCAACGTGTTCTATCACATGCCCCAACCAAGTACCTTCTTCTACCCGCTTTAAAAATCCACCTTCAACTCCTAAGGAACAACGATGACTGTGTAAACTTGGAAGACACTCTATCAGTCGTTCTTTAAACCCAACTAAAAGATTCGTGGGAAATTCCTCATACTTTCCTAAATCAAGTTTAATAACAATGAGTTCTTTTCTGTAGTTCGACCAATAATTAGGTCCTTTCAAAACTTGGGTTTTTAAAATGTTCATTCGCATTCCTTGGCATAAAATGAATTACTAAAAACTCTTTTTAGCATAGGAAGAATTTTTAAATTCTTCAAATTAAAAAATAACTGATTTGTGAATCACGGTGAACTAAGGATAATAATTAATTATTTGAAAAAAAATGATTTTTAGGAGATTTCCCTGCATTTCTTATAAAGAAATGCAGGTGAATGGATTATTTTTTAACATCACATGTGATTTGTGTGCAGTCACGGCAATGCTTTGCTGCGAAAGCAAATGACTTAGTTGCAGAACCAGCATGCTCTGACATTTTCTTATCAGCATCTTGGTCAGCTTTTTTGTCACTTGAGCTTGCATTAGTAGTACACACCCAATTTGAACTCATTGAGGTCTTGGGAGTAGCATTCGAACTTGTGTTTGCACTTGTACTAGTACTCCCATTAGTTCCCGTTGTTTCATCATGAGCAAATGAAGTAACAGAGAATAAAACCAGTGTACTAAATAATGCTCCTAATAGAATTTTCATCACTTATCTCCCTGTATAGAAACCGGTTATTTGAGTTTTAAATTCAGGTGCAGAAAAATTGGGCCAATGATTTTTATCAAAGCCAGGTGCATCTTTCAGATGCTGTTTATCCACATTAAGAATAAAACAATCATCTTTGTTGTCGTACAAAAATAAATTCCAAGGTACAGCAAAATATTTATTGCCAAATCCTAGAAAACCACCAAAATCTAAGACAAGATAATTTACTTTTCCAGATTGCTTATCGATAACAACCTCCGCAATTTCACCTAGATTTTCATGAGCTGGATTCATTACTTTAGAACCTGTAAGTTCACCAGATTTAACAATTCCTCTGTTTTCCATATTAAAACTCCTTTTAAATGTGACATTCTTTCTTAAATTTTAATGATGCATTTTCTTTTGAAAATCTTGTACTGCTTTTTTAGCTTGCTCTTCGGTGTACCCATAATGTTTTCTGAGCTTGCCAAAAATTTCTTGTTGATTACCTTCAATTTGTTTTAGGTCATCGTCTGTGAGCTTTCCCCAAAATTGTTTCATTTGGCCTTTTATTTCCATCCATTTTCCTTGAAAAATATTCTCATTCATTTTAATTCTCCTTAATTTTTTTCAGCAAATAAAAAACTAAAATAGTTCTTATTAGCTCCAATAAAGGCTAGTCAACAATTTTTAAAAACGCAAAAAAACTAACCCAGAAATTCAGGATATTTGCAAAATCTTGACGATCAAATTAACGTTCGTCATACGATTTCTAATGGTCTACGATAGATTAATTGGGGTTTACATTATAATTTTCATTACTGTAACAGGGTGTCCTTTAAAACGGTCTGTATCTATAATTTTCCATCCTAAGGATTGGTAATAATTCGGAATTGTTTGATCAAACGCAAAAAGATAAAGCACTTCATATCCCATTTTTTTTGCTTGCTCTTTGGTTACATCAATAAGACGTTTACCAAGTCCTTGCCGTTGATATGCAGATTTTACGGATAAAGAACCTAGCCATGGCATCAAATCAGGACGGATACCATCATTTTCACGTAAACTGCACATGCCTACTGGCTTTTCCTCATCAAATGCAACAAAAGTAATTGGCAACTTGTCGTGGTTTGCATGATCACGAAAACGCTGTTCTACAACATCTAGCGGAACATCAGGTAACCAAATTTTTCCAAGGCCTTCTTGCCAAATAAGAGCAAGCTCAGAGATCGCATCAAGATTATTTTGTAGAAGCTCAATTCTTATCATTTTAATACCTTTCGTTACATTATTAGGACTGTAAACGGAGCCTTCAGGATACATCTTATATTGATTTTTTACCACTCAGAATTATTATCTAATTTTTTGAAGTTGGCGATTTTCCATATCGGTTCAAGGCATAAAGTCCCATATTTTTTGCTATTTCACCCTCGGCAAAAAACACTTTTCCGTTGATTTCTTTCTGTAATAACATAGCCTCTTCTTCATTATGTGTGCGGATAACAATTTCAATTCCTGGATTGAGTTGAATTGCATATTGAATCATCTTTCCTACATGCACCGTATCTGATATTACAATAATAAGCATACTGGCATGAGCAATATGGCTTTGAACAAGCACAGAGGGCTTGGATGCATCGCCATAAACCGCGGGTATACCAGAAACTCGCAAGCGCTCTATTAGTTCTCGATTATCATCAATTACAACATAAGGAACATCTTTTTCAGAAAGCAACCGAGCAACACGCTTTCCCACACGTCCATATCCTATCAGAACAACGTGTCCTGCAAGATATTTTTCTGTCGTGGTTATAGGTAACTCAGTTAAAGGATCCTTTGAACGCTCAAAAATCTCCATTAATTTAGAGCGAGTTTTTGCCCATGTATGAATAGGAGTTATTAGTTTAAATATAAGCGGATTAATGGCTATTGAGATCAATGCGCCAGCTAAAATAAAATTTCGTCCTTCTACAGGAAGGAGGCCCAAGCGTATTCCAAGCTCAGCAAGAATAAAAGAAAACTCACCAATTTGTGCCAAACTTGCTGATACAACTAATGCCGATTGTAATGGATAACGAAAAGCAAGAACCAGAATAAATGCTGCGATTGATTTTCCAATAACAATAATACCTACAACAGTTAATACTTGGAGTGGTTGCTCCACTAAAACAGCAGGATTAAACAACATACCGACTGAAACAAAAAACAATACAGCAAATGCATCGCGCAGTGGTAACAATTCTTCAGCTGCGCGATGGCTAAAGGCAGACTCCCTCATAATCATCCCAGCAAAAAAAGCACCTAAAGCAAAGGAAACCCCGAACAGCTTAGCAGCTACATAGGCAATACTAATTGCTGCAGTAACAACACACAAAGTAAATAATTCGCGTGATCCTGTACGGGCAACATGCCAAAGTAATTTGGGAAAAAATCGCCGCCCCACCAGGAACATCAGAGCAATAAAAGTAGAAACTTTTATGAACGTAAGCCCAAGGACAAGCCATAATGGCTTGTGCATACTGACGGATGGATTATTGCCTAACCATTGGGATAATGGCGGAAGCAATACCAACACAACAACCATAGCCAGATCTTCAACCAGAAGCCAGCCTACTGCAATATGCCCATTAATTGTTCCCAACATGCCTCGTTCTTCAAGTGCTCTCAATAATACAACAGTACTTGCAACGGATAATGAAAGTCCAAAAATCAAGGCATAGCCATAGTTCCAGCCCCACATGATGGCAGTACAACCACCCAATATTGTTGCTACAATCATTTGCACAATCGCCCCCGGAATTGCAATCTTCCGAACATACAGCAAATCAGACAATGAAAAGTGCAATCCTACCCCAAACATGAGGAGCATGACGCCAATTTCTGCAAGTTCCTGAGCGATTTCAACATCTGCCATCAACCCTCCTGGAGTAAATGGCCCCATGGCAACACCAGCTAATAAATAACCTACCAATGCGGGAATTTTAAATCGTACCGCAATAAAGCCCAGGATTAATGCTAAAGCAAATCCCATTGCAACTGTGGTGATCAGAGGAAGCGCGTGATGCATACTAACGTATCCTTTTTAAATCCGTATTCTTTAGAAACTATCGTTCACATGCATATCTATTAATCTATCAGCATGAGAAAAAACATTTTAGCCATTCAACATTACTGATTAAATTGGGAAAAATTAATTCAAACAACCCTATATTTATTCAATATAGTAAATTTACTTGAAACATCAAATACATAATTAAATAGAAGCTGCGTGCAGCGAAAGTAGAACTGAATAATTGACGCTGAAAATCCCAGTTGTCATTTGACCTTATTCCTGCTGCAACACCTCAATACTCATCTATACTAAAAATAGTTTGTGGCATCTAAAGGAATAACAAAATGAACACTCACTCTGGTACTGGTCGCGGTGATTTCCATACTCTTTATCGGGGTCAATCTGTAGATGATCTCATAATAGAGTACATGGAAGAAAATAATATTCCGGGGATGTCTCTGGCGATTGTTCAAGCCCCATATATTACGCGAGTAGTGGGTTATGGATTCGCTGATACAGAAAAAAAACTTTTGGTTTCGACACGCACACTCTTTCATGTAGGTCAATTAACTCATGCATTTACTGCAGTTGCCATAATGCAACTAATAGAAGAAGGGAAACTGAAATTAGATGACTCAATTTCTACTTCTATATCGTCTCTTCCACAAGAATGGCAAGGTGTTACTATTCGACAATTATTAACTCACAGTTCAGGAATACCTGATTATTCAGAATGTGAAGGTTTTTCTTATCACAAAGATTATAAGCCTGAAGAGATTTTTAATTTAATTAAAGATCCAAATTTACTCTTTCCTTCAGGCACCAAAATGCAACCCAGCGCCTCAAATTATTACCTCCTCGGGATTATTATTGAAAATGCCAGCGATATGAGTTATGAATCATATATCACTAAAAATCAAATTGAGCGTGTGGGTTTAAAACGTACATTTTTCATTAAAAACATCTCCTCAATCGATAATGAAGTGCACAACACTAACCGTCCTTTTAAGCACAGCAAATTTTTGCATAATCCATCTTATATCGACCCCTTGGAAGTTGCTGTTGGCTATGCAGCAGATAACCATGCACTCCCTGGAATCACGTGGACAACTACTTTTGCACACGGCGGTGTCATTGCGTCAGCAGAAGATATCAGCATATGGGATATCGGTCTAGCGGGAACTATTTTAATCAAAGAAAGTGAGAATAGAGATTTTCTATATCATTGTATTACTTTAGACAATGAAATGGTCATACCTGGGAATGCGGGTTGGTTATTTCCAGGTCATCCAGGATTAATGGAAATAAAAGGAAATATTCCTGGTTTCTCCGCTTTTTTAAGCCGTTTTACTGCACCAAATGAACTTTTATGTGTCACCCTTTTGGCAAATAAAGAGAATCTGTCTGATTTAGATATCTTAAGCCGTAAAATTGCAGCAGCTTTTGATATGAAACTAGGCGCACCAGAAGGTTCCGGTTCACAGACCCTGCAAAGCCCTTATTCTGTCTCCCAAACAATTCAGCGAATAATAGATATTATTACTCAAAAAGGCGGAAAAATATTTGCTCACATCGATCACAGTGGTGAAGCCCAAAAGGTAAACCAATCACTTCCTCCTACCGAAGTCCTTATTATAGGCAATCCAGCAAAAGGGACACCATTAATGCAAGAAAATGCAGCAATCGCACTTGATTTACCTTTGCGGGTAATGGCTACAGAAGACCAGAGTGGTCAAGTATGGTTAAGTTTCACTGATCCGGTTCAATTAGGTAAAAAATATCACTTACACAATGATGAATTAAAACAAATTGCAGCTGCTTTGCGCATGCTTTGTGAAAAAGCTGTATCCGCACAAAGTATTATTTAAGATAATTCTATTATCATGGGCTAAATGCAACAAAGCAGAACTTTGCTGCATTTAGTCAGGTTTATGCTTTTTCTTCTATTTCATATTTCTGAATTAATGCAGGATTTTCTGGTGATAAAGTAAAACTGACTTTAAGATTTGCTTTTTCTCCTTGGATAATAAAATAACCCCGTAATTGATTTTCTGGAATTACATCACCTACATTGAGGATTTTACCTGCTTTGGTGAACAGAGTTTGAGTTTTCTTTTGCAATGAAGCAACTGGTGAATCTAGAAAAAAATTCATTGCGAACAACCCGCTTGCTTTTACATTCTTCCATTCAGGGAGTAACTTCATTAATGCTTTTTGTCGTTCATGCAAAATTTTTGAAGGGGGTAACGCTCTTGGCCTCAATTGAGCTTCGTTAATCAGTTGATTCACCGCTTGGACATTAATTACCTCCGCAGCAGCATAAGTCACATTAGTTAATAAAACGACGCCTATTCCATATTCAGGCAACATGAGCCAATTACTACCAAAACCAGGAAGGCCGCCACTATGTCCTACCGATATTTTTTCATTACAATCTCTGGACCATCTTAAGCCATAGCCGTAAGCACTAATTGTCGGACACTCTTTGTCATTTACTTTAGCTGTTGAATTCACAGCATAAAATCGCCACGGTTGATGCATTTCACGAATGGAGCTTCTTTTTATTGGACCTGTTTCTGCATCATCGCGCGCAGGCCATGCATATTGATGTAATGCAACATAATGACTGAATGCTTCGATGGAAGTAATCATCCCTCCCATAGAAGCATAACTGCCATCGTGTAATAAGGGCTCTTCTTGCCAATCACCATTTACCCATTGATAACCATGTGCTAATTGATCTGTAGGAACTTGTGTAAATTCCCATGCGGCCTGCTTCATATCTAGAGGCTGCCAAATATTTGCAGCAATATATTCCTGATAGGAAACCCCTGATACTTTTTTAACAATTAATCCCAGAAGTGCAAACCCTAGGTTACTGTATTCAAATGATATTCCAGAAATATTAGATAAAGAAATTCCATGTTTTATTAGGTCGATTAATTCTTCATCCGTCTTACTCAAATTTCTATCACCCCATGGATTGTCTTCAGGGAATCCTGCCGAATGAGTTAATAAATCACGAATTGTAATCTCTGCTGCATCTTGGGTTAATTTCTGATTTTTTAATTCAGGAATATAAAAAAAGGCGGGATCATCCAATCTTAATTTGCCTTCATCGCGAAGTTTTAAAACAGCCATGGCTGTGAAGCTTTTAGTCATCGATGCAATGCGAAACATGGATCGAGTAGTCACAGGAGTTCTTTTGGCAATATCCGTGAAACCACTGCTTCCAGTATGTACTAGACGTCCATCTAAAATAATCCCATACACATAACCAGGAACATGATTTTTTTCAGCGTAGTTTTGGTACATTTCATCAATGGCTGGAAACACTGCCTGAATTTTTGTAAACCTGTGACTCTCAGTAAAAACAGGCGGAAGGTAGGAGAAATTATTTTGACTATTCGCCACCAGAGGAATCATTGCAGCGAGGACAAAAATTTTTTTTACGATGAAGCGGCACATGAAAAGAACCTTATAATCCAATTAAAAAAGCGGAATGAAGTATATAATATTTATTGACTGAAATGGCCATAAAATGAAAAATAGAGTCTGGAACCCCTCTATTTCATATTGGAACTATTTGCATGAAACTTTCAACACTGTTAAGAATGATACGGTTTTGGCCGCCTTTTTGGGGTGCTGGAATCAGCGTAAAAAAATTTCATTCTGATGGTACCTATATTGTGGTCCAAATGAAGATGCGTTTTTGGAATAAAAATTATGTGGGGACGCATTTTGGTGGTTCCATGTACTCAATGACTGATCCATTTTATATGTTAATGCTCATGCATTCATTAGGAAAGGGGTATATTGTTTGGGATAAATCAGCTTCCATTCGTTATAAAATACCCGCTAAAGGCACACTTTACGCACAATTTGAGTTATCCCCAGAACACGTTGAAAAAATTCGCCTTGAAGTCAATGAGGCAAAAAAAATTGACTCAGAATTTATTGTCCCTATAACCGACGAAGAGGGAAAAATCGTTGCTGAAGTAAAAAAGGTTCTTTCTATTATCAAAAAATAAAAACAGCACATCGAAGTGCTTTACAGGCGCACTTACTTAAAGGAAATGCTATGCCAATACAGCCTTTTTCAGAAGAAGAACAGGCTACTATTCTGAATTGCTTCAACAAGACTGTCAGTCCACATGCTCTATTCCTCCGCAATTATAACAAGAGCCTGTAAAACTTTTAGAATTCAGTTCTCCAAGGCCAAATCCGGCTTTTTTCTTTTGTGAAAAGAAAAAAGAAACGACACTTTGTGATGAACTAGCAACCCAAAATAGTTCCGACCAACAAGCCTTAAAATCAAACGTTAGCTTCCAAAGGTAAAAGTATATACTTTCACTCCAGGCTCACTCGCCATAATTTGCAGGTATCCACTGATAAATTTCTTTTCCGAAATCAACTCATAAAGAGAATATTTATCAACTAAAATGCTACTTTCCTGCAGCTTTTTTCCTGATTGTTCATCAGTTAAAACCACTTTAACCTTAATAGGTTTAGCAGTACTATTTCCCATAACAGCATATACTTTGCGTGCATTAAAGTGTATTTTAATCGCCGCATTTGCTTCTTGTGCAACGATATTCTCCGCATTGACTTGCCATAATCCGTCCAAGCCCCAGGCATTAGCAGATAATTTATCAGAAAAATGATAGCGAGTGGTTTTATCTTTTATGAGTTCGGGACTGTAATAGGAATCGGCCTTCGCATATCCCAAGTAAGTTTCTGGTGTTTGTGCAATACTTACTGAACTTTCTTTTAAAGACCTTATAGTGCTTAAGTCCTTAATCCCCAACAAAAAGCGAATATTGTTCTCCATCACCTCATACTCACCTTCACCAAAACGTCTATAGACCACATCACCTTTTTTATTAATTAAATAATGAGCAGGCCAATAATGATTCTTATAGTTTCTCCAGGTCATAAATTGATTATCAAGTGCTACAGGATATAAAATTCCATATCGTTTCACTGCAGCTTTGACATTATCTACATTTTTTTCAAAATCAAATTCAGGCGTATGGATACCAATAATGACGAGTCCTTTATCATGATAGCGCTTATGCCAATCATTAAGATAAGGTAAGGTACGTAAACAATTGATACAAGAATAAGTCCAAAAATCAATTAAGATCACTTTTCCACGTAAATCAATCAAGCGTAAAGGAGGTGAATTAATCCAGGCATCAACACCTTGTATCGGTGGTGCTTGATAAGTAAACCATAAGCCATTAATCAGTGAATTTGATGTTTTAATTCCTGTTTGAGGAACCACTGAAGAGGAGACCACCTCTCCTTCAAAGTAAACCATATAGACTACGCTCGCAATAATTACTCCTCCTAAAAATTTACGAAAAAGAGTGGCGCGTGTTTTAAAAAAGGAGAAGGTATTTATTAACTTTTTTCCGTATAGGGAAATAATAAACATGGGAATTGCAGCGCCCAGAGCAAACGCCATCAAAGTAAAGAAACTGATTAGTGTCGTTTCCTGTAATGCAGTCTGTACGATAATCGCTGCCAAAATTGGCCCAGCACAAGGAGTCCAAATAATTGCAATGATTCCCCCTAAGAAAAGTCCATTCCAAAATCCCCCTTCTGGTTTGTTGACTGAAGAAAAAAAGGTACTTATTCGAGTGAATCCCTGGGTTATTTTACCAAATTGCTCTGTTAAATAATTCGAGATCATGATGGCTCCCAAAAGGAGTAAAATGACATAACCAATCTCCCGAACTAAATTAAAATCGACATCTAAGTAATGTACTAATTGATGGGAAAAGAACACCAATAAGGAAAAAAACAAAGTAAAACCGACAATAATCCCCATCGGTCGTTTTTTGGATCCGGTAAGTGACCCTGCTAGAAAAATAGGTAAGATAGGCAAAATACAAGGAGAAATAATTAGGGCAAACCCTTCAATAAATCCTAAGATAAGATTAATAAAATTCGTTTCCATTTTATTTCCGGAAATCGCAATTTCAATTTCGTTCGATAACTCATGCAATCATTGTTTTTGAGCGAGATGTCAATAACATTGCCCTGTCGTAAAAATAAATAGGCCAGTGAAAATAGGAGCTCCTAACAATGGCTGTATTTTACAAACGCACATGAGCGCCACTTTCTTGTAACCGTTTAGCAACAACCAGCTGAATATTGTCGCGCGCACGTGCAGGAAAATATTGATAGACTGCCAAAAAGTCACTTGCGCTAATCGTCAGAAACTGACAAGCAGTGATGGTACTAATACGCGCCGTTCTGCGAATATTGCGTAAAATAGCGATTTCCCCGAACACATCACCAGCCCCCAAAGTATTAATGCGTTTCCAACCCATTGACTGTGTTTTTATAGAAACTTGCACCGAACCTCGAATAATAATATAAAGCTTGTCCCCTATTTCACCTTGTTCGATAACGATTTCTTCAGGCCTATAATTTTCAATAACACATTTATCAGCTAGCATTTTCTGTTCAATGTGACCAATGCCTGTAAAAATAGTTGCACGAGAAAGTATGGGTATTAAATCTAATTGAGATTGAGATAAATGATTACTGGGTTCCATATCCTTTCTCCCTATTCAAAAAAAAGAATTACCTTATAAATGAAATGCCTTATAATTAGAGTATAGTTGTTTTTTCTAAAATTTTTTAAGATCAGGGTAATCGCGGAGTTGATCACAGAATAATTGACCTAAAAATAATAAGACACTGAGCAAATCAGCTACCCCCCCTGGACTAACCCCTGCTTCAGAAAAAAGTTGATGCAGCTTCAATGCCTTCTTTTGACGAGTTTGTAAACATCGAACTGCCAATAACTCTGCTATTTTGTGTTTTGCATCATCCAGCGCTAACTTACCTTTCCTATAAAGAATGTTCGTATCATCCATATGCAGTAAAAGCTCTGAGTACGCAAACAAACAGACGGTATCCAGGGATTGGGTCTCAATGAAAAGTGAAATAAAATCAGGAAGTAATTGAAAAATTAAATCATACCCATGAATTGCCATTTGCTTGGCATCAACAACCTTATATCTTTGACGCACTATAGCCCCATGACTTTCTGGATCCCCATGATGGTTCACCAAATACCTTGGCCAGTCTTTCAATATTTGCCGGTGAACATCCTCAGGAGTGAATTGTTTTTTTTCCTGGGCCAGCCTTATTACAGAAACGCAAACGATACCCAAAGCAAAAATAGCACCACGATGAGTATTTACTCCCTGAGTTTTTCCCAGCATGCGCTGTTCTGCCTCAATAGCCACTTGTTTTAACGCCTCAAAAGAATCATTTACTAATCCTTTTTTTGTGATTTGATAAAAATAATGGCGTAAGGTAAATAAGCTACGATAAAATGTTTCACCGTTCATATCATGATGTGCCCCTGTATCCTTAAAGCTGACCAAGCCTGGTTTAGGGTACGCTTTGACTTCAAAATAAAGGGCTCTAACTGCTATTCTGGCGAGCGTTCGTTCACAGCAATGGATAGTGTTCATAAAGTTCTGCTCTTGATAATAACGTAACCTTGTCCCTACTCTTACACAACAGTTTTTTTGCAGATAAATGAAGCAACTCTTTAATAGGAATATCACCAAGACAAGGAAAACGAACCTCGCCATCAATAATTCGATTTAATTTTTTTGTTAACGCAGCAATAGATTCACTTAAATCAACTAAAGAATAGTTTTGGTACGAGATAAGTAAATCAAGATCTGAAGCGTGATCAACAAAAGAATATCCTGATACATAATGAAACAAAAATGATCCATAAACAGCAATATCAGAAATTGGCAACAGCTTAATAAAGGTATCTAACTTTTTTATCCCGTAATAAGAAGAAAAAAAATCCTGCATCTCCAGGAGTTGAGGAAGCGGCTTTTGTTTTTGCACAAATGATGGGGCAACCTGTAAACCAACGCGGTGCTTATTCCCGGCATGCAAAAGAGTTAATCCCAGATTAATTGTTTCCTGGTGCATTAATTGTTTGGCATAAATACAAGGCAAGCCTTTTTCAAGCCAGAGGGATACTTGTTCTTCAATCATTTTCTTATTTTCATGAATCGAAGCAACAGCAAAATCTGCATCCGGTTGAAGATAAATTAAATGATGCCTTTGTAAACTCATAAATGATTGGCTACTTTATTGATAATTGAGTAGGCAAGCTTTCTACCTCCTCGCTTGCTCCCCAAGAGTGCCCGATCATCTGTAGTATTTTTCTTTTGAATCGCCCAATTGATTTTTTCAGCAAGTTCAGATGAATTGACAATCTCATGCAAGCCACCAAGTTCATAAAAATTTTGTACCCCAGGGGCAAAAACTGGAAATGTCTTACTGAGATCCTGAAGCGTGCTTAATTCTATTTTGGTTACTTTGGCAATCCCTTCTAACCACATCACAGCTAATGCTGCATCAGGTAAAGCTAAAATTGTATCTGCCATCAAACCATAGGCAATAAAAGCCCCACCTAATGCTTGGTTATAAACAAGCGATATTAAGATATTTCCCTGTTGGCGCAGGCATTCCAAACATTCAAGTAAATGACCAAAATATTGTTGCATGCCCAACCATTCATCACGCATTGTTAATTCTTGTCCAGCAACATCGACTAAAAGCAGAACTGGCTCTTTTGATCGACTCTCAAGAATGTCGATGACGTGCTGAGCCATAATCAACGCTTGTTCTACGCCTAGGAATGTTGACTCTTTTACCCCAAGAATATGAATCAATTGATTATTCAGCATTGCTTGTCCATAAACAACCGATTGATTCTCTGCCAACTCCACTTCCTGAGAAAAGATTTGTTGGAGAAGATCCTTTAATGCAACCATTTTCTTATTCCTTCTGCATGAGTCGTACGTATCCCTTGATTTCGTTTTTTTGTCGTTCCCGCAAGCGGGAACGACAACAATCCTAAACCTTGCCTCGTAGCCTGGGTGCAGCGAAGCGGAACCCGGGAATCCAAAATCCGGTTAAACCCGGGTTCCGCTTCACTGCACCCGGGCTACGATTTTTACGATTTCTTTTTTATATGTTTTGCTGCATCCAAAAATTCTCGCTCGTCCATATCAAAAAGAGTTGCAGCATATTTTGGAGCAACTTGCTTGAGATAGGTACCCTCTTCTTGGAACCCCTGGGTTTCCTGCAAACGCTTTTTTAACAATGCATGCTTTTGCTTTATGGAGTTAAGATCCAAAGAAACGCCCTTATCAAGCGCAACAATCAGTTTAGCGCGTAACGTACCGACATCCGAACCCGCATAGCTTTGAGCAATATTCTGTAAATAGCGAGTTTTTCCTCCATATACACGCCACACTAGAGCTCTATCTTGTGAATTAAATGCTTTAACACCAGCGACTGCCTGAATCACCTCCGGACCGGATACTCCAATACGCCCTACTTCATTAATCACCAGATAATCCAAACACGCAGAAATAATCCCCATACCACCAAAAGCGCCATTTTTCCCACAAATAACACCTACTGTAGTTACTCCATGGCGCCTTGCTTCAAAAACAGCACGAATCGTTTCTGAAATGGATATTTCTCCTGCATTGGCTTCATGTAAACGCACCCCTCCACTGTCAATGAGAAGAATTACCGCCTTAGCTTGGGTGGCAATCGCGGCTTTAAATAAGCCGGTAAGTTTCGCCCCATGAATTTCACCCACTGCCCCTCCCATAAAATCTTTTTGCTGGGCCGCAACAAGTACTTTGCTCTTTTGTAACAGGGCTGAGCCAATAACGATGCCATCATCTGCTTCACCTGGCAAATTTAAAGCAGCTAAATAGGGGCTATAAAGCTTTTCATCAGCAAGCCACTCAGTGAACGAATCTTTATCAAAAAGAACCTGGATTCGTTCACGTGCATCAAGCTCTTCATAATGATTCCCTATTTTGTGGTTCCCTTGAAATTCCTCTAATGCCTGGCTTAAACGCAATAAAACGACTGCGGGTATTGCTCCATTATCATTGAGGGTAAATTGCAAACCAACAGGTTGGTGTTGATTTACAAAATCGCCAACAACCATCTTCCAAACTGGCTTATAATGATCAATTGCAGTCTGAATCGTAAAAATTGTCTCAGAAGTGGGGTTTTCTTCAATAATGACTTCCAGATTACCTGAGCCGACAACGCCACAAACGGTTTTTTTGCCTTGTAAACGTTCACCAGGAAGTGTAAAACGAAATTCCATTTTTTCCATATTCTTTACCTACCAATTTCTAAATTTTACAGGCGGTTCATATAAGCCCTTTGAACGATCAACAAGGTCACGAATTGACTTAGCTGCCAATAAATCTCGAGTTGCATCAGAGACCTTGATTCCTAAATCTTCAGGGCGTTTAATGACACCTCGGTGACGCAATTCCTCAACCTTTTTCCTATCGCGCTTTATTCCAACTTCGGTATATCCTGCAATACCTCGAATAGCCTGTTCACGCTCCTCAAGAGTGCGGCACATCAGAAGATTGGCAATGCCTTCTTCCGTAACAACATGACTTATATCCTCTCCATAAATCATCACCGCAGGCAAATCAGCATTCATCGATTTTTGCAAAGCCCAGGCATCCAGTTTTTCAACAAATGTGGGTTGTGCTGAACTTTGGAACGTTTCTACCATTTGAATCACTAATTTTCTTCCGCGCGGCATTTTTAATCCCAATGCCTCACTTCGTTCTTGGCCTGCTTTCAACCAGGCATAAGAAGAGTGGCGCCGGCCAGGGGCATCACACCCCATGTTAGGGGCACCGCCAAAACCCGCGATACGTCCCTCAACAGCTGTAGAACTATTTCCCTCAAGATCCATCTGCAATGTTGCGCCGATAAAAACATCGCAAGCATAATGCCCTGCTAATTGACCTAACATACGATTCGAACGCAAACATCCTTCTTTACCTGTAAAAAAAACATCGGGTCGGGAAGCTGCATAACGATTCATTCCTACCTCGCCGCCAAACGGATAAATGGTTTTTACAAATCCTGCTTCAATCGCAGGTATTAAGGTAGGTACAGGATTAACAATCCAGTGTTGGCATATTTTTCCTTTTAGACCTAATGATTCAGCATAGGTAGGCAACAGCAATTCAATAGCACATGTATTAAACCCTACACCATGATTTAAGATATTCACTTGATAAGGTGCGTATATTCCTTTAATCACCATCATGGCCATTAATATTTTTACTTCATCAATATGAGCAGGATCACGGGTAAAAAGTGGCTCGATATAAGATGCTTCCGAACCTTGAACAATGATATCAACCCAATCTGCTGGAATATCAATTCGCGGTAAGCGATCCACTACCTCATTGACTTGTACAACAACCACACCATCTTTAAAATTGGTCGCTTCGATAATAGCGGGAGTATCTTCTGTATTTGCTCCGGTAAATAAATTTCCCTCCCTGTCTGCTTTATCTGCCATCAACAAACAAACATTTGGGGTCAAATCGGCGACCAAGCGTCCAAAAAGTTCATTATAAGTATGAATATTACCTATCTCGATCTTTTTATTTTTTACCATATCAGCAAGACGAGTCGATTGTGGGCCTGAATAGGCAAAATCAATTCGGCTTGCAATCCCTTTTTCAAACACATCAAGATGTTCTGGTAACGCAATAGCGGATTGAATCATATGTAAGTGATTTATTTTAGCAGGATTTAATTGAGTCATAGCGGCAGCTAAAAAATTGGCCTGCTTTTGATTATCTCCTTCAATACATACTCGATCACCCGAGTGAATGAGATGTGAAAGTACTGTTATTATGTCATTTGCCTCAACAAATTTATCGTTCCTAAGATAAGGTTTAATCTTGGACAGACGTTTTAAATATTTTTTTTTATTCTGATCCCACATTATTGCTTCCTGCCTTATAATTTTTCGATTTTACTTTATACCATTTTTTTGCATGAAACAAAGAAAGGATACACTGGATAACCCCAAGATATAGCTTTTATCTCGTCTTTAGTGGAGTTTAAGTCTGGGCTTTACTCTGCGACTTAACAAATTCGATAAAGTGAGCAAACAAACCCGCCACCAACCATATAAAGAAATTTGATGTTGTTTGTATAAAGATAAATAAAATAAACGCGCTAGTTTTCCTTCGATCATTAAATTCTTAGTAATTTTACCCATCAAGTTACCCACTACATGATGACTTAATGTAACCAAGGAGCCATGGTCGCGATAATGATAAAGAGGTAAAGGTTTACCTTCTAAATAGTTATTCAAATTTTTATACAGAAAACGGGCTTGCTGATGTGCCGCCTGCGCGCGCGGCGGCACAGTTTTGTCTGAATTGGTTTGTGGGCAGCTCGCACAATCACCTAAGGCAAAAATCGAATCATCCAGGGTTGTTTGTAATGTTTGCTTGACTAGTAACTGGTTGATTTGATTAACCTCCAAACCATCCAAATGACGCAAAAAATCTGGGGCCTTAATACCAGCAGTCCAAACAATAAGATCTGCAGGAATAAATTGTGTTGATTTAGTATGTAAGCCTTTTTCTGTCACTTCATTCACTTGTTCGTTAACACAAATTGTTACACCCATACGTGTTAATTCAGTAAACACTTTTTCGGAAAGCTCTTTTGGAAGTGCAGTCAACAACCTGCTTGCAGCCTCGATTAGAGTAAAAGAAATAATTTCGGATTGAATGCCAATTCCATAATTTATAATTTCGTGGATTGCATGATTCAATTCTGCGATTAATTCAATCCCAGTAGCACCACCACCTACGATGACCACATTAAATTGGCTTTGTTGGGGTTGCTGGGAAAGTCGCATGAAATGATTTAATAATTCGCGATGAAAATAGACTGCTTGGTGAATGTTATCTAAAAATAAACAATGTTCACGCACTCCTGGGATACTAAAATCATTAGCAACACTGCCCACGGCAATAATTAAAATATCAAATGAAAGGGCTCTCTTTGGGAGAACCTCTTGTTCGTGACTGTAAAATGGAGATAAATAGATTTCTTTTTTACTCCGGTCTAAACCTTCAAGTGCCCCTAAAACAAAGTGAAAATGATGCGTGGCAGCATAGGCAAGGTAGTCAATTTCATTTTCATTTGTAAAGAAACTCCCTGCTGCAACCTCATGTAACAGCGGTTTCCAAATATGGGTAGACGTACAATCAACCAGAGTGATGGCAGCTTTGCCTCTTTTTCCATATTTATTGCCAAGCAATGCAGCCAACTCCATTCCTCCTGAACCACCGCCTACAATGACGATGTTTGGTATTTTATATGGCATAAAAACTCTTCTTTGGAATAAATCATTATTACTATAAATATACCAACGATTTGTTATTTTTAATGCATTATTCCATTAAATGAAACAATAATTATCGTTATCACAAATCAAGTTCTGTTACGTACCACAGGTAATGCGGACTAGATGTAGTGTGGCGTGGTGTGCGCCTTTATAAACATGCATCCCAAGGCTTACCGTTGCGCCACAGAAAATCCCAAACAATTTTGGTCAAGACAATAGAAATGTAGATGGATCCTACTTATTCACAGTCAAACTTACATTCATGCAAAGGGATAATTTTGGTCTTTTTTATCCACTTATGTCCGATCCAAATCATTAAAAACAGTGGTACGCCAATATAAGAAATAAGCAACCCATACCAATCTTTTGGGGTTGCCATTAGAGCAGAATAATTCTGACCGCTAATCACAATCATGCACACACCAAAAGCAAATAAAGGACCAAAAGGATATCCCCTAGCTAAATAAGGAAGTTGAGCTGGGTCTTTTCCTTGACACAAATAGGCTTTGCGAAAGCGATAATGGCTCATTGCTATTCCCATCCAAGCAATAAATCCGGAAAGGCTTGTTGCATTGAGTAACCAAAAATAAACGGTACCATTACCAAAAATGGAAGATAAAAAAGCCATCATCGCAACAACACTTGTTAAGGCTAAAGCATAGATTGGTATTCCTCTTTGATTAACCACAGAAAAAATTTGAGGAACATGACCTTCCTTGGCAAGATGCCAAAGCATTCTGCTGCCAACATACATACTTGAATTTGCGGTTGATACGATTGCAACAAGAATCACCGCATTCATAATCATTGCAGCAAAAGCTTTATCATATTGTTGAAACACCAAGGTAAAAGGACTCATTACTACATCAGAGCTGATTAATTGTGATGAAGTATAAGGTATTAAAAGACTGATAATAAAAAGTGATAAAATGAAGAATATTAAAATTCGCCAAAAAACCATTTTTATTGCTTTGGGAATTGTTTTATCAGGATAAACACTCTCTCCTGCAGCAACGCCGATTAACTCCGTACCTTGAAAAGAAAAACCTGCTGCAACAAAAGCAGCAAGAACACCCATCCATCCACTATGAAATGGTGCATCGCCAATACGCCAATTTTGAAATCCCCCTGCTTTATAATCTGTGAAACCGAAAACCAGAAAAGATCCAGTCACAATAAAGAGAACAATGACTGTGATTTTAATAAATGAAAGCCAATATTCTACTTCGCCAAATGCTTTAGTTGATATCGCATTAAAACCTATGATCAGAAAGAGAAAAACCGAACACCAAAGAAATGATGAACTCTCAGGAAACCAAAAATGCATCATTAATGCAGAGGCCGAGATTTCTGAAGCAATATAAATGGCGCAACTATACCAATAATTCCATCCTAAAGCGTATCCTAAAGAGGGATCAAAAAAACGAGCAGCATAAACATAAAATGATCCACTTGTTGGCATGAATGCAGCCATTTCACCAAGACCCGCCATCAAAAAATAGACCATGATCCCCATGATCAAGTAGGCAAGCAATGTACCACCAGGGCCCGCCATGGATAAAGCATTCCCACTTGCTAAGAAAATGCCTGTTCCAATAGAACCACCCAATGTGATCATTCCCAATATACGCGCATTAAGCTTGCGTTGCAGCGAGGGCTCTTGAGCTAAATCATGCATCATTCAATCCTTGAATTTGGGAAAAGGGTAAGCGCTCACACTACCATTAAGTTAAAGAATCATCTTTACTTACTATTCTTTATTCGATTAATCATTAAGAAATTCGCAAAGCAACCGTTGAAAATGATGAGTTCCCTGTTCTTTCGTGGGAGAAAAACGACCTGTTTCATAAAAACGAGAACGAATTCCCCGCTGGACTGACTCAACAACTGCTTCATCTTCACGTTCTACTTTATCCAAATCACCACCTGCTCCTTTACCTAACTTGGTTTCATCAAGAACATAAGTTAAAAATGAAACTTTAGTTAATTCAGGCCCTAATGGCTTCACTACATTGACAGAGCATCCCCACGGATAAAAATTAAGCATTGTGTTTGGAAAAATCCAATAATAATAAGCGGCGACTTGTTTACCATAGTCAGGCGAATCTTTAGGTAAAACAAAACTCTCTTCCCCATGGCTGGCTAGAGCCAATTGCAAATTACAATAACGATAAAGCTCTGTGGTATAGGTGGTGCAATCAATCACTTTTCTTAATGAATGATGGACAAAAGGGATGTGCAATGCTTCAAGATAATTTTCGCAATACAACGCCCAATGTGCTTTAACTAAATAGTCGCGTGAGCGATTCAGATCAAGACGCATTTTTTCCATGGGCAACCAGAAAAGGCGTTCTTTAATATCAGCAAACACGTCCTTAAAAGACACTTGAGGCGCTAATGAAGCGAAAAGAAATGGCTCAAGACAATCAAATGGAATTTGCGGTAAATTATCTTTTGCAGTTGGGAAATTGCAGGTCTTTTCAAATTCAGGCATATGCAGGAATTCGCCACAAAGATTGAATCGACGCCCATGATAGGAGCACTTAATTTTCTCAGCAGAACACGGTGCCTCAATCAAAATATTACCCCTATGGGTGCATACATTACTCAGACAACGAAAGCGGTTTTGCTCATCATGAACAAATAATAAAGGTTCATCCAACAATCCTGGCAATAACGTAAAAGGTACCAATTGCCCATCCAATCGCAAGCTTTCTGCACTGCAACAAAACTGCCACGTTCTGGCAAATATTTTTTCTTTTGCTTGTTCGAAACACTCCAAAGACGTATAAAAATATGCAGGTAAAGTAGAGGCTTTTGCTATATCGGGATCTACATAGAACTTATTCATGATCAACTTCCTTTTAAATATTCCTGCCTTGCTTATTGGGCAGGACAACTTTGACGATATTAAAACACCAATCATTCGTGTTATCCATATATCTTTGTAGATTCAGAAGTAAACACTACTGACAAAAGCTGTCAGCATGATCTTTTAAACTCAAACCTCCATTAAATTAAAAGGAGTTCTTTATGTATCTTGATCCCAATTTAATCATTTTTTATGTTGATGCTCCCCTGATTAGTGCATCATTTTATGAGCAGTTACTCAAGAGCCAACCTATTGAATCATCGCCTACTTTTGTCATGTTTTTATTAAAATCAGGGATGCGTTTTGGTCTATGGTCAAAGCACTCTGTTGAACCTCGGGCAACAACACTTGGTGGTGGAGGAGAGCTTTCATTGCAAGTGCAAGATGATCATGTGATTGACGAACTTTATACGCTCTGGCAACAACAGGGGATCCAGGTTGCTCAGCCCCCGACGATGATGGATTTTGGCTATACCTTCGTAGCACTTGATCCAGATCATCATCGTCTTCGCATTTTTTCATTGAACCCCGAGAAAAGTGCTTCTTAACCCCAATCTTGGAAAGATTGGCTTGCACTGCCATTAAGCTAAAGGATTTTTGATCTTACCTTGCATGTCCCACGGCATGTTCGTGAGCTCCAGTGGCAGTGAGCTCTTCACACCAATTTTTCTACTCTACCGCACTTTATATCTGGGTGTTCTCCATTGCCATCTCTGCTCAGGGATGACAGAGTTCTCACTTGACTGAAATCTTATAATTTTATAGGGAGCACTCAGGCATAAAGCGCAGAGCTTTATAAAAAACTATCTATTCTCTTTAGAAATGTGATGAACTGGCTGAAAAAAGTACCATATAAATTATGATTCCCGGGTTTCGGCTTACGCCTTCACCCGGGCTACAAGCTATTACTCTTCTACTGTAATATCAATTTTTTTCTCAACTGCCATTTCCTTTTTAGGAATCGAAATTTCCAATACCCCTTGTTTGTATTTAGCGCTTATTTTTGTATCGTCAGCAGTTTGCGGTAAGCTAAAGCGACGATAAAACTGACCTTGGGAACGTTCCATACGAGTATAGCCATTTTTGTTTTCTGTTTTCTCGAAATGACGCTCGCCACGAAGCGTTAAAATATTATGTTCCAAGGATATTTGGATGTCTTCTTTATTCACACCAGGAATATCTGCAAGTACTAAAAAGCGCTCTTTTTCTTCTTTAATATCTACGGGAGTCGTCCATGTACTTGTGTCTACTATAGAAGAATCTGCTTGTTGTCCCCTGAAAAAATTCTCTAAAAAGGAACCAAGTTCATTGTATACAGGAAAATAATCACGTCTTATGATACTCATAACCCTCTCCTAAATAGTGTTCTACATATTTATAAATAGAGGCGTTTTATTAAAATTCAAGAGAATAGTGTATGAATTGTAAGATTAAGTTATTATCAATAAAAAGGAATGATTTCTAATTGAAACGGAGCATCATAATGCAGCATCTAATAAAAATTTTGACGTTAATATTGGGTTTTACCTACGCATTTACTGGCTTTGCAAGTTCATCTGCGACAGAGATGCCAATTTTGGGCAAAACATTAACTCAAGCAAAGCAACAAAAAATGACCCCAAAACAAGCGCTACAGCGCCTGAAAGAGGGAAACCAGCGCTTTTTAAACCATACCCAAATATCCAGAGATTATTTAAAACAAGCGTATCAATCTTCTTATGGGCAATATCCATTTGCAGTGGTTCTCAACTGTATGGATTCACGGAGTGTTCCTGAATTCTTTTTTGATCAAGGTTTAGCTGATTTATTTACCTTACGTGTAGCTGGCAATGTACTCAATGAAGATATTTTGGGTAGTATGGAATTTGCAGCTAAAGTAGTTGGATCTCGTCTTATTGTAGTCTTGGCACATACTTCATGCGGTGCTGTAGCAGGTGCGTGTGAAGGTGCCCAACTCGGACATTTAACTGATGTTTTAGACAAAATTAAACCCGTTGTGCAAACAAGTATGCAAGGGCAAGGAACAAAAAATTGTACTGATCCTAAACTAATTGATGCCATCGCTAAAGCCAACGCCTTAAGAATTGTCAGAGAAATACAAGAAAGAAGCCCAATACTCAAAGATTTAATTAGTAAAAAACAAATAGGGATTGTGGCAGGCCTACATGATATCAAGACAGGTAAAGTAGCGTTTTTTGAAGAAAAACGTTCCCTTCCCAATTAAATATAATATAACCTGGGTGCATGCACTGTCTCTTGAGCACATCCCTGCCTATGCCCCGCGGCTTTGTCCGCGGGACGTCGGAATAGGCAGAACTGGTTTTCAGCGATGTGTAGAAGATTCAGGCGCACGCAGCAGAACCGGGAATTCTATGCCAATTCATGTAAACCGGGATCCGCGGTGGGATCCCGCTCTACCAATAGAGTTCAATCAAGAAGTTTTCTTTAAAGCATCCATTAAAATGTTTTCAAATCGTCCCTGGTTCACCGCGGTACACACGCGTACCATGTTACCCTTTTCATCAACCACTGTAGTACCCGATTGTTTTTCTGGACTTAATACAACACGTAATTTTTTATTCGTGGATTTAACAATTGAATTATCATGTGCCACGACTGCAGAAAGCACATCCCAAAAATACCACTTATGATCAAATATTTCGGCCTCATTGCGATGAAAAAGTTCATAGAAAAATTGATTAGCTAGATTATTTTGATTTTGTTTCAATTTAAGATAAAAATCTTTTGTCACAGGAACCTGATTGGTTACATCCAGGCCTACCAGAGTGATAGGAATTTCTGAACGAAATACCTTGTCTGCAGCATAAGGATCAACATAGATATTCCATTCTGCAGTAGTATTTTGAATTGAATGATCCACTTCAACCAAATTTCCAGCACTATCCACTGCTCCACCCATAACATAAATCATTTTAATTTTGCTTTTTATCTCTGGTATCCGGACTACAAGTTCACCAAGATTTGTTAATGGACCAATAGCTAAAATCTCAACAGGCTCTTTCGCATTCTTTAAAGTAGACTCCAGTAACTGTAATGCAGTCTGTGAAGAGGACCTCGCAACTTTAGGTAACAAATCGGCGGCGCCTGCTAAATTATCCGCGGTTTTACGTAACCAGTCAGGGAATTGATGTGTTCCAGCCATCGGTGTATCACGTCCGCAGGCTAATGGAATTTTTTCATGATGCATTAAAGCCAATAATCCAGCAACATTTCTTAATCCAGATGGACAATGAGATTCACCGGTACCCACTACGGTTATCGCTTTAATATCAATGTCTTTTTGTGCTAACAAATAGAGAATCGCCAATTCATCATCAACTCCTACATCAGTATCAATAATAAAAGGTCTCGCAGCATGTACTAATGAAAACAGCAAAGATAAAATAAGAAAGACAACGGCTTTTACTCCCGAATTCATGATGAAACCTCCGTTTCCACATAGAGTCTTTTAATAGTTAATACTGCGACAAAACAAAGAATTGCACTCAGTGTTAGATAAAAGCTGGGAGCAAGGTTGTTGTTTAGTGCCTCAATTAAATAAGTAGCAATAAATGGAGTTAAACCTCCGAAAAAAGCAAATGCGAGATTATAAGAAATAGCAATTCCAGTGTAACGAATAGAGACTGGGAATAGTTCAACCAGCAAGCTGGGATAAACCATGATGGCGCTGCTCAAAATCGCAAAAATAAATAAGGCTGCAATCAGCGATGAAGTCGTTTGTCTGGATAAAGTAACAAATAAAATATAGCTTAATAAAATAAAACCAAATGCTCCAATTAAAAGCACCAATTTACGACCCAAACGATCAGCACACCAGCAAAAAAATATAAGTAACAAGGAATAAAAACCCAAATTAATCGTATTGAATAAGGTCGCTTGTTGTTTCGGATAAGCAAGGATCGTTGAAAGATATGTAGGCATATATAAAAATAATAAATTAATCATTACTGAGCCCAAGCACGTTAAACCAACACCTTGTAAAATTTTTCGCCAGTGCAAAGTAATTGCTTCGACAAAAGGCATTCGCGTATTTTCTGTTGAATTTTTAAATGCAAGAAATAAGGGGCTCTCAGCCAATTGTTTACGAATATAGAAACTGAATATTCCAAGTAATCCACCAAGTATAAAGGGAATACGCCAACCAAAACTCAATAATTGTGCATTTGAAAGTTGACTCGTTAGAATTAAACTAATCATTGCCCCCAGAAAAATACCTAAATTAAGACAAGAAAAAATAACACCACAAGCAAGTGCCCTGGAGCGCGGATTTACGTGTTCGCAAGTAAAGGTTAATGCTCCTGGAATTTCACCGCCAATTGATAATCCTTGCAATAACCTCAAAAAAATCAAAAGAATACTCGAAAAAATCCCTATGTGTTGGTATGTGGGTAACACTCCAATAAGAACCGTTGGAACCGCCATCAAGAGCACCGAAAAAATAAACGTTTTTTTACGACCGTATTTATCTCCAAAATGACTAAAAGCGATACCTCCTAATGGACGAATCAAATAGCCAATAGCGAAAACGGCATATACACTCATCAACGAGGCCAATTTGTCGGTTTCGGGAAAAAAAATCTGACTGATTATTGGTGCAAAAATAACGTAAATTACAAAATCATAAAACTCCAATGCACCACCCAAAGAAGCAAGAAAAATAATTTTTCGCTCACTGGGTTTTAATTTCAACTCATGCACCTGTAAATCCTTTTTTATGGCAAAGCTGTAAAATAGCATAACTTTTAATAGCGCTCATGATTTTTTTAAAATTAAGAACTTATCGTAATATTATTCTCATATTTAAGAAATGGCTCTTTATCTTGAGTTTTAGTAACATCAATGAAAACGACTCATTGTTTCACCAAAGATGAAAAACTATTCTCTTTCAGAGCAGATTATTCAGCGTGTTGAGGCAGCTGTTACTCAAGCACAAATTGATGCTTATAAAAAAGATGGCGCTGTTTGTATTCATCAAATTCTGAGTCCTATAGAAATAGAACTACTTCGAACAGGCATTGAGCTCAACCTGAGCTCCCCCAGCCCTAGCGTTAAAATTGCAAGTAAAAATGATGATCCGGGACAATTCATTGAAGATTTTTGCACCTGGCAAACGAATCCTCATTATCAACAATTTATTTTTGAATCACCAGTTAGTCTCATTGCTGGTAAACTCATGGAGAGTAAAAAAACAAGACTGTATCATGATCACCTTCTGGTTAAAGAACCAGGTACGCGGCAGCGAACCCCATGGCATCAGGATCAGCCCTATTACAATATTGAAGGAATACAAAATTGCAGTTTATGGATACCTGTTGATCCAGTACCTCGTGCATCCACCTTGGAGTTTATCGCAGGTTCTCATTTGGGACCATGGCTCATGCCTCGTTCTTTTATGGATAACCAAGCAAAATGGTTTCCAGAAGGAAGCCTTGCTGATCTTCCAGATATTGACTCAAAACGTGAAGATTACCCCATTATTGGCTGGGAAATAACTCCTGGTGACGTAGTTTGTTTTCATATGCTCACCCTTCATTCTGCAAGTGGAGTACGTTGCAATCAACGACGAAGAGTATTCTCTGTGCGTTTTCTTGGTGACGACATCACTCATGCACCACGGAAATGGGTAACCTCACCCGATTTCCCTGGATTG
Source organism: Legionella bozemanae (assembly GCF_001648595.1). Lineage (GTDB taxonomy): Bacteria > Pseudomonadota > Gammaproteobacteria > Legionellales > Legionellaceae > Legionella > Legionella bozemanae. The sequence continues at coordinate 189,884 of NZ_LBAW01000004.1, forward strand.
AGCGAACAGCTTCCCAAAGGAGCCCCAATGGACCACCCTTTATTTCCTGTAATTTGGGAAGGCTAGGCCCATTATGCATTTCGCCAGCTTAAGTCCAAATGGCTTGATTTTCGAGAGCCGAAGCGCGGCATATATAGAGTATGTCAGCATCATCGGATCACAAGGAAATCAGGGCAGTTTGGCCAAGATAGTAGAGATGTGCCTTAACAATTATTGTGAAACAATACCCATTTTTTTGAGCCATCTACACATGAGAAAAAGGCCATACTGAGATAGTTGTAAATTTTTGCAATAAAAATTCTGTTTTTTTTCTTAAAAATAAGCAATACTTCTTTCTGAATAAATCGTGGTAAAACCTATGGTTAAAATAAGACCTTTTCTTAAATGGGCAGGTAGTAAATACAACTGTCTGGAAAAGATTATTCCCTTTCTTCCTCCGGGTAAACGTCTCATTGAGCCTTTTGCTGGCTCAGGTGTCGTTTTTATGAATACGAATTATTCTTCCTATCTGTTGGCTGAAAGTAATTTTGATTTAGTCTACCTTTTTACTACATTACAACGAAATGGAGACGCATTCATTAAGCATTGCGAAACTTATTTTAGCCCAGAATTCAACCGTAAAGAAAAATATTATCAACTCCGATCTGATTTTAATATGTCGCCTCATTCAGCAGAAAAATCTGCACTTTTTCTTTACCTAAATCGTCACGGTTATAATGGATTATGTCGATATAACTCCAAAGGAATTTATAACGTTCCTTTTGGACTTTACAGCAAACCATATTTTCCACATAAAGAAATGCAACTTTTTCATTTGAAAAGCCAACAGACAGAATTCATCCATAATGATTTCAGAAAAACGTTTGAATACGCGGAGCGGGGCGACGTAATTTATTGTGATCCCCCCTATGTACTTCTTTCAGAGAAATCACACCATCTACCCTACACCAAAAAACTGTTTACAACAGAAGATCAAATTGAGTTAACGGAGTTAGCTAAAGAAACAGCAGCTAAGGGTATTCCAGTTATTCTTTCCAATCATGATACTGAATTTACTCGCTACCACTATAGAAAAGCAGAAATTAAAAGTTTTCCAGTATCGCGTTTTATTAATTGTCAGGGCTCGCTACGCCGGCCGGTAAAAGAATTAATTGCAATATTTAATTAATTCGCAGCGAAACCGTAAAAGCGCAGCATACATCTGTATGTGCGCATTGATTGGGAAAATTTTCTCGCAAGATGCACCAAATACGGCCGTTCCCTGATAGGGGCTGAGCACTTAGGAGGAATTCCATATTCTGGATAATTAAACCCGGGTTTCGCAACGCTTCACCCAAGCTTGTTATATTAACTAATTGGATGATCTTTATGATCATGATCTTTGATAAAGAAAGCAAGAATAGTAACGAGTAATAATGAAAGTGGTAATATCGATAAAGCAACCTGATAATCTACTATGGTATAGATATGCTCTCCTTCTACAATGCCACTATCACCAAAAGTATCCAGTAACTTACCAACCAGCGGTTGAAAAATAACACCACCAAGGGTTACTATCATGTTCGTTGCTGCAAATACCGTACCTGATAATTGGGCACCACTGCATTCTTTAGCCATAATAAATACGATAATTTCTGTTGCACTAAACACACCATACAAAAACAATAGGACATTCAAACTAGCATAGGATAGGCCAGGCCAATACAATACGATGCTAATACAAATCAAGGCTAAAATGGCACCTAAAACCAAAGGCAGCAAACGCCTTCCGGTATGATCCGATAAATATCCGGCAATAGGAGCACCAACTGCCCAACCCAAAAAAACTGCAGAGACAGTTCTGGCAGCCTCAACTTTAGTTAAATTGTGTGCTTGCTCCAAATACGTTTTTCCCCACAACTCACCAAATACAGACAACGATGTGTATAAACAGGCTCCAACAAAACCAATGACCCAAACTTCTGGAGCCATTAACACTTTAAGGACATTTCTAAAGAATTCGGGTAAAGGATGCTTATTTGACTGATGTCCTTCAGGTCCATCACGAACCACAAGAAATATCAATACACTCAATCCCGAACCTACAATGGCTATGAAGAATAATACATGCTCCCAACCGATGCTCTCAGACCATTCAGTAATCTTCACTTCACCATAGACTAACCCTAGCATTCCTAATGTAGTCATGAGACCCGCGACTAAAGAAAAATAACGTCTGGGCAACCAATGCAACGCAAGGGACAATACACCAACAAAAGCAAAGGAAGAGCCAAAACCCACTAAAAAGCGCCCTGCTCCCACCAAAAACATGGATGAAGTCAGGGTAAACATCCAAGAACCAACAGTACAACATATACATGCAAACGTTAAAAGCCGTCGGGGACCAAATCGATCCATGAGCATTCCTACAGGCATTTGCATGGGTGAATACGCAAAATAATATAAGGCAGATATTTGGCCAAAAGTGGTCGCTGAAATATGCCCCAACGCGATACTTAGTTCGGTCTGTAAAACCCCAGGAATAATGCGTAAGATAAATTCATAGCAATAAAAAATTGCCCCAACAAAGCATATAAACATGCCAAAAAACAATTGTTTTCTTGAAACAGTATCATTTAGGCGCATGAGCGTGAGTTTCCTTTAAAAAGAACGTTAATAAAGCTGCAATAAACATACTGATCGGTATAAAAGCCAGGGCAATGCGGTAATCAGTCATGTTGTATAATTTATTAACATTTTCTACAACCAATACTGAAGAAAGTGAAGCACCACTACGTAAGGAATAACTGAAATCTAATAAATGCCCTACTAAAGGCTGCAGCAACATACCGCCTAACATGACGATCATGTTGGTAAACGCCATAGCTGTACCTGCAGCCTCACCAGGACTCAACTCCCTTCCAACAGCAAATACAATTGCTTGCGCACTATAAAATAATCCTAGAAAAAACATAAGTATCTGTACATTAGTTTCAGTCAAACCAGGGAAATACAGAATAACCAACATAAGTACGGTGGCAACACTAGCACCTAAAAACATAGGCAGCTTTCTGCGCGCTATTCTGTCAGAAAAATACCCCATCAGCGGAGCACCTACAGTAAAACCTAAGAAAAGTAATGAATTCGCTAAGCCTGCAGCATGTGCTGATAGGCCATGAGCATTTCTTAAATAGGGAATTCCCCATAATTCAGCAAAAACAGTTGTAGGAAGATAAACCATACAGCCGTACAATCCATTAATCCATATTTGTCTATTACTGATTATTATATTTAAATCAATTAGACCTGTTCTAAAATTAGAAACCGTACCGCTTTGTCTGTATCGTCCTTTTTTATCGTGAATCCCTAACCATAATACAAAGGTTAATACAATCCCAAAAAAGGCAGTCATATTTAAGGTTTTAATCCACCCTATTTGGGTAACAAAGATCTCTAAAAGATTATCGCCTAGCATGGCACCTACTGTTCCTAAAGCTGAAGTGATACCAGAAACCATAGCGAGCTTATTTTCAGGCAACCAGATTGTAGCAAGCTTTAATACCCCCACAAACGCAAATGCAGAGCCTAATCCAACTAAAAATCGTCCTGAAGCCGCAACCCAAAAAGAGGTTGTACTGGTAAATAAAAAAGTTCCAATGACGCAAATCAAACAGGCAAAAGTTAATAATCTTCGCGGACCATACCGATCCATCATAATCCCTACAGGTAATTGCATGGGAACATATGCATAATAATATATAGATGAAATATGCCCAAAACCTGTGGCTGACAAATTAAAATGCTCACGCAGAGCAGTTTCCATTACACTAGGCGCGATTCGAAGCAAATATTCGTAACTGTAAAACACGGCCCCAAGACCACAAATAAGCCATCCAATTAATGCGTAATTTCTCCGGTTTTCAGAAAGCAAAGTAATCTCCTTAACTATTTGGTTAAGCAAAGGCACGCACTGTTATTTCAACAGTTAAAAGCACCCTTGGCTGTATAATTCACCTATTATCCTGAGCGCAACCCGATACATCTCATACGGCATACTGCTACACCTTGAGGCCTGCATTCAGGATGCTACTTTTATTCTAAATTACTACTTACTTGATTTGCGCCGCTTGCTATTGCAGCCTGAGCTACAGCAGCAGGAACTCGTTCTCTTAAACGAGGATCTATAGGCTTGGGAATAATATAGTTAGGACCAAAATCCCAATACGTAACACCTGGGTAATTATCCTTCACTACCTGGGGGACGGGCTCATGCACCAGTTGACGAATTGCTTCAACCGCAGCAATTTGCATTGATTGATTAATACACTTGGCACGTACATCCAACGCACCACGAAAAATATAAGGAAAACATAACACATTATTGACTTGATTAGGATAGTCACTACGTCCAGTAGCGATGACCAAATCATCACGTACTTGAAAAGCTAATTCCGGCCTAATTTCAGGATCAGGATTCGACAAAGCAAAAATAACAGGCTTAGGGGCCATTAATTTCAATAAATCGGCATCTAATAAATCTGGCTTGGCAACCCCAATAAAAACATCAGCATCAACGAGAGCATCTGCTAAAGTTCGACATTCAGTAGTACGAGCAAAAGCAAATTTATATGCATTTAAATCAGCTCGTCCAGAATGGATAACCCCTTTGGTATCCAAAAGTAACATATTTTCTTTATGAGCACCTAAAGCGACAAGCAATCGCATGGAAGCAATTCCTGCTGCTCCTGCTCCAATACACACGATTTTTGCTTCAGATAATTTTTTTTGTTGTAGTTCAAGGGCATTAAGCAAAGCTGCTGCAACAACTATTGCAGTACCATGCTGATCATCATGGAATACAGGAATGTTCAATTGCTCAATTAAAGCTTGCTCAATTTCAAAACACTCCGGAGCCTTAAGATCCTCCAGATTAATTCCCCCAAACGTGGGAGCAATACGTTTTGCTGTAGAAATAAATGCTTGCGAATCATGAGCATCAATTTCTATATCAAATACATCAATGCCAGCAAAACGCTTAAATAAAACTGCCTTCCCTTCCATTACTGGCTTACTGGCAAGAGGTCCAAGATCTCCTAAACCTAATACTGCAGTACCATTAGTCATAACAGCGACTAAATTTCCTTTATTCGTGTAACGATAGGCGTCTTCAGGGTTCTCTGCTATGGCAATTACAGGCGCAGCAACACCAGGTGTATAAGCCAACGACAAATCACTCTGAGAGTCAGTTGATTTGGTAACATGAACACCGAGTTTTCCAGGAGTTGGAAACTCGTGATAATCTAATGCACATTGCTTTAAAACTTCATTATCCAAAGTACTTACTCTCTTTCAAGTGAAAACAAAACCTAAGTAAGGCTTAAAATCCTACTATCCATTGCCCAATTCATTCTTATCCAAAGTGCCATAGGCACACAAACTTTGGCTATATACTCTTGCAGTGATTAAGAGAAACAGCCATGAAATGATGAGATTGGAACAAGAATTGGACGTCAAGAACCTATAAGCAACGCAAGTTAGCATTGCAGGAACAATCTGTCAATAAGTTATATTTCGAGTGAAGTATAATAAAAAGGCGCAAAGATAACGCGCCCTTATTTCTTTTCTTCTTTAGCAGCTTGATTAGAACGCTGGCTATAACGATCGCGGAACTTCTGGACACGACCCCCAGTATCCACCAATTTTTGCTTACCAGTATAAAAAGGATGACATTGTGAGCACACTTCAATGTTCAAATCTTTACATAATGTTGAACGGGTTTCAAATTCCTCGCCACAGCTGCATGTTACCTTAACTACTTTATAATCTGGATGAATTGATGCCTTCATAATACTACTCTCTTAGTTTTAAATGAGTATCGCCACCTGAACCCAATGCCAAGCACCATACCCGATACAAATGACGCAAGACAATAGCAGAAAAATTTCTGTAAAGCAATTTTTTATATTAAGCAGAATAGATGTTATCATCCCTTTAAGAGAACTCAAAACATATATTCATCATGAATGGTACGCAAGATTATGTGACCAGGAGCAACATTTAATTAAATGAATGCTTTAATTCTTAGGTTAATTTGTTATGTTTCTGCCAGCTTACTGTAATAATATAAACCATAATAAGAGTACGTGCTCTTCATTTTGATAATTATTAGACCAAAAATACACATAGCGAATAAATACTTCTTACAGAATTCTCATGATAAACAACTATTCCATATTTCTTGGTGTTTTAATAGGAATAATTTCTATCAATTTGTAACAAATTGACAATGTTTGGTCTACGCTTATAAAAACAAATTAATTTAACAGGAGTTAAAATGAAAAAACTGGCACTTTATAGGCTTGAAACACCTAATGACCTTGATATAAAAGATCGTCGTAAAATAGCCGAGGCTGTTAACCCTCTCTTGGCTGATACATTTGCCTTATTCGTTAAAACCAAGAATTTCCATTGGCATATGACAGGCCCTCATTATCGTGATTATCATCTTTTATTAGATGAACAAAGCGACCAAATTTTTGCAATGATAGATGTTTTAGCAGAGCGTGTACGCAAACTCGGGGAAAAAACAATTCATTCGATTGGGCAGATCAAAGAATTGCAAACACTTCAAGACGTTAATGAAACCTTATCAGCAGATGATATGCTGCATAATCTTCTGGAAGATAACAAAAGTTTTTTAAAAAATATGAGAAAAGTTCATGAAGTGTGTAGCAAGAGAGATGATTTTGCCACAACCAGCATCTTGGAAGTTTATATTGATGAGACAGAACGACGAATTTGGTTTTTATTTGAAACGTTACAAAATAAATAAAAAAGCACTACCAAACGAGCGTGTAGAAGCGAAGCGGAGTATCAAAGTCAATGCATTTATTCTTCAGACTCCGCTCGCTTCAGCTCAAATTATGAACTTACATTAAAATCCAGTTCAACCCAAACAGGTGCATGATCAGAAGGTCTTTCTACTTTGCGTGGTTCTTTATCAATAACGGATTGCCTACATAATCCATTCAGTGTTTGACTCAATAAAATATGATCAATACGCAAACCTCGATTACGCCTGAATGCAGCTGCACGATAATCCCACCAACTGAATACCTGCTCATCTTGAATAAAATTTCTAAAACTGTCATGCAATCCAAGTTGTAATAATTGTGTAAATGCTTCTCGTTCAGCAGGACTGACCAATACAGAACCGACCCATTCAGCAGGATCATGAACGTCGCGATCTTCAGGAGCGATATTAAAATCACCTACTACAGCCACATGGGGGAAAACACTCATTTGTAGTTGAATAAATGCTGTAACCTTTTGTAACCAATTCAGCTTGTATTGATATTTATCCGAAGTGAGTTCCGACCCATTGGGAACATATAAATTGATCAGCCGAATACCCGCAACAGTAACAGCCAAAATACGTCGTTGAGGATCATCGAAATCAGGGATATCAGTTAGCACATCAGAAAAGGGATATCGACTTATTACCGCAACCCCGTTATAAGTCTTCTGTCCTGAAAAGGCCACATGGTAGCCTTTCTCAGTAAACGCAGTCACGGGAAAATTTTCATCAAGCAACTTCGTTTCCTGCATAGCAAGAATATCCATCTGAGTCGAATCAAACCATTCTAATACTTGCTCCAGTCTTATCTTCAATGAATTCACATTCCAGCTTGCTAACTTAAGCACACCAATCTCCTTTATATTCAATGAGCAAAGGAGCATGATCAGACAAGCGTGCTTCTCGAAAAATACGACTGCCGACTATATCCCCAGTAAGACCAGGAGTTACTACCTGATAATCAATTCTCCAACCTACATTTTTTTCCCATGCGCGCCCGCGAAAAGACCACCACGTATATTGATCTTCTTCCTGATTATGTACACGGAATGCATCAACAAACCCCATAGCCCCAAACAATCCATCCATCCATGCTCGTTCTTCAGGTAAAAATCCTGAGTTCTTCTGATTACCACGCCAATTTTTCAAATCGATTTTTTTATGAGCAATATTATAATCCCCACACAAAATTAACTCTCGTCCCTCATTTTTTAATCGCATTAAATGTTCGGCAAACTGTTCGAGAAAACTGTACTTCACCGTCTGCCGCTCATCACCACTAGTACCTGAAGGTAAATAAAGGGAGATAATACTGAATTTAGGATAATCAAATTGAATATAGCGTCCTTCATTATCACAATAATCAAAGCCCATCCCTTTCACGATACGGCTTGGTTTGTGGCGGGCATAAATTGCCACGCCGCTATATCCTTTTTTTTGAGCTGAATAATAATCACAAAAATAATCACGAGGATAATACAGCTCTTCAGGAATTAACTGTTCAGGTTGAGCCTTCGTCTCTTGAATACAAACAAAATCAGCATCTTGCATTGCAAGCCATTCATAAAACCCATTACGTGCTGCTGAACGTATGCCATTGGCATTAAAACTAATTACTTTCATTTTTTTCACTCAATTTTATTATAGTCCGGATGAATGTGTACTTTGGAAATCACGGCAAATATTCTTGGAGTTTCGCTTCGACCAAGTTCAAATAAATTACTCACTTTTTTCTATTCAACTTAAGAGCAGCTCGCGCCAAACGTTCACCTAAATGCTTGGCTAAATTAATTTCATCCTGGCTAAGCGGTCGATCATTTGCCACACCAGAAACATGGGTTACGCCATAGGGTGTCCCACCGCTAACCGTATCATTTAAAGACGGTTCAGAATAAGGTACCCCCAATAAAATCATACCTTGATGCAACAAAGGCAACATCATACTTAACAAAGTAGTTTCCTGGCCACCATGCATACTTGCAGAAGAAGAAAAAACACATGCAGGTTTATCTACTAAATCACCTGCCAACCACAAAGATGAAGTACTATCCAAAAAATATTTCAAGGGAGCAGCCATATTTCCAAAACGAGTAGGGCTCCCTAAAGCAAGACCATGGCAATGTCGTAAATCATCCAAAGTTACGTATGGCGCACCATTATCCGGAATTGCCTTATCAACTGCTTCACACGTCGCTGAAACAGGTGGAACCGTTCTTAAGCGTGCTTCAATACCTTCAACACGTTCTACGCCACGTGCAATATATTGTGCTAATTGTGCTACAGAACCGGTTCGCGAGTAATATAAAACCAAAATATAAGGATTAGACATCAAACAACTCCATTATCTTCAACCTGCAAAGTAGTGAATTCTACCAGGCAAGCTAAAGGCGCCGCCACGAACTCAACTGCTTCTTTTAGATTAAAATTTAAAATCATACTTTAATTGGTCTTCCAATTTTTTTTCAATAAATTTAATTCGTTGATACAAAGATCCTCCTTTTTTAGGTTTTAGTGTTTTCAAATCAGAGACAATATCATCAGCAGAGTCATAATAATTCTTAACTGATATATGCGCGATAATTTTACTTACTGCGCTGACATGATGTCTATGCCAATGCCCTGAAATCATCCGCCCAATAAAAGAACCGAATAAACAATTTTCTTTGGTATAATCTATAAGCAACGCTTTGATTCTTCTGTGATTGGAATCTCCTTTGATTTTATTCCAAATCTTTGTATAAGCATCAGGGAAATCTAAAACAGATTTTGAACGATTAAAAAAGGAATATAATTTTACATCACCACTTGAAAAAGAAGAATGAGAATCATAAGTTACAGGCTTTTTTACTCTTTCCTCTATAAGCTCAAGATCCTCGCTTATCATTGTAGTAATAGAACTCGAATTATGTGACATTTTTTTCTCCTCCGTGAGAACATCTGTTCTTATGACCTACAGTTTAATCACATACCAAAATTCCAATTGAATCAAGCCCTATTACAATTGAACGAGAGGGAAGCAAATTGCCATAGTCCCGATTTTCTTTGTTCTGCTGCTCACATACTCCTTATATACCGCGTCTCGATACTCGAAAATCCAGTCATTTTGGCTCGCTTATTATACCAAGCACGCTTAATTTTTAGAAATAAAGATCTATCTCATTGAATCACTTGATTTTTATTTAAATGAGTGTGGAATCGCAGCCTTGGAAGCACGAAATTCTAAGTTAAAAAGTTCATTTGTTTTTGAAGAAATCATAGCCTAGGTGCAGCCGCAGCGGAACCTGGGATTTATTTCTATTGGACTCTTAATCCTGGGTTCCGCTGCGGCTGCACCCAGGTTACTTTAGTTTAAAGAATATAACGAGCTAAGTCTTCATCCGCTACAAGTTGTCCAAGATTTTTCTCAACATATGCTTTATCAACATGCACGGACTCGCCTGATTTGTCTGTTGCTTCAAATGAAACAACTTCCAATAATCGCTCCATAACTGTATAAAGCCTACGTGCACCAATATTTTCAGTACGCTCGTTCACTTGCCATGCTACTTCAGCAATACGTCTAATTCCTGTCTCATCAAAAGTTAACGTGAGACCTTCGGTTGCCATTAAAGCACTGTACTGCAGTGTCAACGATGCAGTAGGCTCAGTAAGAATACGTACAAAATCATCAACAGAAAGAGCGGATAACTCAACACGTATCGGCAATCTACCTTGCAACTCTGCAATCAGATCAGACGGCTTAGCTACATGGAACGCACCTGATGCAATAAATAAAATATGATCTGAACGAATCATGCCGTATTTGGTAGTAACCGTTGTCCCTTCAACTAAAGGCAATAAATCTCTTTGTACGCCTTCACGAGACACATCCCCACCACCCGCATTTTCGGTACGTCGTGCTACTTTGTCCAACTCATCAATAAAGACAATACCATTTTGTTCCACATTCTCTATGGCGCGAATCTTAATATCATCTTCGTTAATTAGTTTAGCTGCTTCCTCTTCACGTAAAATTTGCATGGCCTTACCAATAGTCATTTTACGGGTTTTCGTTCGATGACTGCCCACTTGTTGAAACATAGACTGTAATTGGCTTGTCATTTCTTCCATGCCCGGAGGAGCCATAATTTCAATGCCTATTGGTGTCGCTGAAACTTCTATTTCAATTTCGTTCTCATCGAGAATGCCCTCACGCAATTGTTTACGAAAAACTTGCCTGGCTGTACTGTCTTTTTCACTTGGTGTTAAGCTGCCCCGTGCAGGAGGAAGTAATACATCAAGAACACGCTCTTCGGCTGCATCTTCAGCTAAATGCTCCACCTTCTTCATAGCAAATTCACGTTCTTGTTTTACTGCTATATCCGCTAAATCACGAAGAATAGAGTCCACATCCCGTCCGACATATCCTACTTCGGTAAACTTTGTTGCTTCTACTTTGATAAATGGAGCACGAGCCAATTTAGCCAAACGGCGAGCAATTTCTGTTTTACCAACACCAGTTGGGCCAATCATGAGAATATTTTTGGGCATGATTTCATTGCGTAAAGCGGGATCTTTAATATTCATACGCCGCCAACGATTACGTAATGCAATTGCCACCGCTCTTTTCGCATCATCCTGGCCAATAATATATTTATCCAATTCCTGGACAATTTCACGAGGAGTCATCACTTCTCGGATAATCTCGCGAGGAGCTATTGCCTTGTTGTTATTTGTTGCCATGATTTAATTCTTCTATAGTTAAATTGTTATTGGTATAAATACAGATATCTCCAGCAATAGTTAAAGCTTTACGCACTATTTCCACAGCAGATAATTTTGTATTTTCCATCAATGCTCGCGCAGCTGCTTGTGCAAAAGGACCACCTGAACCAATAGCAATTAAGCTATGCTCAGGCTCGATTACATCGCCATTACCTGTAATAATTAAGGAAGATTTGATGTCTGCTACAGCAAGCACTGCTTCAAGCCGGCGTAACATTCTGTCTGTTCGCCAATCTTTAGCAAGCTCAACTGCAGCACGAACCAAATGGCCTTGATGCATTTCCAACTTGCTCTCAAAACGTTCAAAAAGAGTAAACGCATCCGCGGTACCGCCAGCAAAGCCAGCAATCACTTGATCTTTATAAAGGCGTCGCACCTTACGCGCATTACCCTTCATCACGGTATTACCTAAAGTTACCTGGCCATCACCACCGATAACTACTTGATTTCCGCGTCTTACTGAAAGTATGGTTGTCCCACGAAATTGTTCCAAAATTAAATCCTCAAATCAAACTGGAACTCCATACATGGGGATGATAAACAAAAAAACAAGGGGGCTCGAAATGAATAATTACTCATTGAGCCTTCCCAAATACTCTATACATTATTGAGGCTATCTATAGATGATTAGATGAAAAAGGATACCCCATGGGATAAATTTTCTAATCCAAGATGTTGTGCGATGCTTTGTCCAACATCAGCAAAAGTATCACGACGTCCAATAAAGCGGCTTTTAAGGTTTGGACCATGTACTAATACTGGAATATGTTCTCTTGTATGATCTGAACCAGGAAAAGTAGGATCACAACCATGATCTGCTGCAATAATAACCAGATCATCAGGCTTTAATAATGCATGAAGCTCTGGAAGACGCGCATCAAACTCCTCAAGCGCATGAGCATAACCAATGACATCACGCCGATGACCGTATGAGGAATCAAAATCCACAAAATTAGTAAAAACCAAACTTCCATCAGGTGCAGTCTTCATCGCAGTTAAAGTAGCATCAAACAGGGCCATATTACTGTCAGCCTTAATGACTTGAGTGATACCTTGATGCGCATAAATATCGGCAATTTTCCCTAAGGCAATGACTTCGCGACCAGCTTCTTTCAAGTAATCAAGTAAGGTTTTTGCAGGAGGTAACGTTGCATAATCCTTACGATTTGCTGTTCGTTTAAATGCTCCTGGTTGACCAACAAATGGTCGAGCAATCACACGACCGATCTGATATTCATCTACCAAAGTGCGCGCGATTTCACAGATATCATACAAACGCTGCAAACCAAAACTTTCTTCATGAGCTGCAATTTGAAATACACTGTCTGCAGAAGTATAAACAATTGGTTTACCACTTCGCATGTGTTCTTCACCTAATTCCTCAAGGATGGTAGTCCCTGATGCATGCTTCTCACCAAGTACACCTGGTAAACCAGCACGTTGAATGAACGCATCAATTAATTTTTTTGGAAAACAAAATGGTTGTTCGGGGAAATAACCCCATTCAAAGGTAACTGGAACTCCTGCTAACTCCCAATGTCCGCTTGGCGTATCCTTACCTAAGCTCTGCTCTACTGCATAACCATAATAGCCCATGGGTTCAGAAAAAGTGGACAATTCAACAAAACGCAACCCGCTACTGGCTAAGGCTGCATGATAAAGTCCTAATTTAGCAAGATTAGGCAAAGTTAACGGGCCTTGACGCAGCCCGTCCCTGTCACATTCACCGCGCTCGCATGCTTGATGGATATGAACAAAAGTATTAGCGCCAGCATCCCCATAACGAGATGCATCCAGACTCGCGCCTATACCAAATGAATCCATGAGTAATATACAAACTCGCCCTGTCATCTTAGCCCTCAATCTGTTCGCAACGTGTTTCTTTTAAACCCAAAAGCATGAGAAAAGCAATTAATAAACCTACAGGTAAAATAATTGCGGCATATTGATATGCACTGAGTAAATAGACAGGAGTTCCATTGAACATACGCATCCCGCCATGATTCGTTAATAAATAACTAAATAGATTCTGATACACAATATAACCGCCTTGAGTCAATATTGAAATGACACTTACAGCTGTGGCAGTCATTGCAGGTGAGCTACTTTCAGCAACCAGGGCGTAACTAATCACTTGTGCTGAAGTAAAGAAACCCAGTAAGAAAAACAAAAATGCCATGGTGCTATAAGAAACAGGGAGATAAAGCACCGCGAGTAACGTCAATAAGGAAGCAATGACCCCTATTTTCATAGGCATAACCCGTAAGCCCATCTTATCAGATATCCAGCCCACCAGAGGCGAACCAATAATCGACCCCAAAAATAACATGCCATTTACCATAGATGCTTGTGCCGTGCTGATCTCTAATCGTTGCACCAGATATAAAGTACCCATCATGGCACCAAATACGGCAATAGCCATATTCATTAAACTGGCATAGAATGCTGCCCGCAAATATTGGGTGTTTAAATAGGCTTTCTTGGCAGCTGAGATTACATTAATTGGTTTAACGACTTGCTTTACTGCAACTGGTGGTTTTTCTTTGATACAAAAAAACATCACGACCAACATGGCAAAACCAAGAATTCCCACATCTTGTACCGCTTGGCGCCATCCAACCAGAATAACCAATTGAGTCAATGGATATTGAGCCAACATGCCTCCAGCCATTGCCATGGTCACTATAGCACCGGTTACCAAAGCCATACGCTTTGGAGGAAACCAATGAGATGCTAAACGTACCGGTCCTAAGAAACAGAAGGCACTGCCAATGCCCGTAATAAACCGGCAAAATAAGGCCATGTAAAATGAATGAGAATATGCCAACAGAAAAGTACTGGCCACACACAAAAACATAGCGATTAACAAAGTATTTTTAATCGAAAACCGATCAAGCACCATTCCCGCAATAAAAAGAAACAATACATTGGAAAGATAGTAAATACTTGATAGCCAGGCCATTCTATCGGCTTGTATTTGAAAATCCTGCATGATATTTGCAGCGATGGATGCAAACATATTCCCCTGAATAAACTCATAAAAAAAGAATAAAGTCGCAGCAAAACATACCATCCAGGGTAATAATGACGATTTAATCTCGTTATATCCTTGAAACTCATCCACCACTTGCATTTTTACTCCTCAGCTTACCGCTTGCAATTTGTTTCGCGGGTTAGTAATACGGCGATTAAAGCCAAAACTGTAGTTATAGGAAACATCCACATGGCGTATTGAAAATCTGCCACAGAATAAGTTGTCACTACCGCATCAGCATGATGCGCTATTAACCAACCATAGAGCACTTGTCCTACGCCGCCACCACCCATAATAATTACTGAGGCGATACCTGTCGAAGCACCTGTGTTTTCAGCAGAATTGCTTTCAGCAATTAAGGGATAGGAAATTACCTGGGTGCTGGTAAAAAAACCTAAAGCAAAAAATATAATACTCAAAGTAGTTTGTGATAAAGTTACATCCAGGAATAACGGAATGACGGTGATAAGTGTGGCAATGGCCCCTAATATCATCAAAGGCTTACGTCGGCCTTGGGAATCAGATAACCATCCTGCCAAAGGGCAACCCACGACACTACCCATAAAAATTAAACTGACTACATTGCTGGCAGCCATGTCAGGTAAATGATGAACTGCTTGTAGGTAACTAGCACCCCATAATGCACATAAAACCATAATCGGCAAATTAAGAAAGGAAGTATAAAATCCTGCTAACCAATTTTGTGGATTGGATAAAGCCTTGATGAATCCAGATATTACTTGTTCCTGACTGGTAGATGCTTTCATTGGTGAGTCTTCAGGTTTATCACGAACCATCCAGTAAATCCAAAGCAATAATCCAGCACCTACTGCACCATCGATTAATAAAGCTTTACGCCATCCAAACAATTCATAGAGATAAGCAAAAGGGGTGTGAGCCATCATGCCGCCAACAAAAGCCATAGTCACTAAAGAACCAATAACAAGAGCCTGCCTTCTTGGTGGAAACCAATGTGATACCAATACCACACAGGATAAGAAGCAAAATGCATTACCTATCCCTGAAAGAAAATGACAGAATGAAGCGACAATAAATGAATGGGTTAAAGCAAAACCGACGGTACCTAAAACACAAATAAACATCGCGCTTAAAATAACTGTACGTGTAGAAAAGCGATCCAGGATAATCCCAGCAGGAAGAAGAAATAGAATATCAGCCCACAAATAAGCGCTGGACATCCAGCTTAATTGAGTCGCATCAATATGGAAATCATCTCGCAAAGGCTGATTGATTACATCAAAAATATTGAGCTGGAAAAATTCATAGAAAAAGAATAGCCCAGCTGATAGGCATACAACCCAGGCCATGAAGTCACCACGGGGTACAAAAGCTCTCGAATCCACTGTAAGAGATTGCGACACAGTTACTCCTTATGGCATAAAAAATTGCGCCCGAGTATATCAAAATTCTAAATGAATTGGTATCTTTATTGAACAAACCAAGAGCCAAGCACAGCAAAGAGAATTCATTCAAGGCAATCCTATTTCTCTGGTTGATTGACTCCACTTCTTACGTATTCTTTTCTACAAAAATTCTTTACAAAAACCGGAATACGCATCAATAAATAAGGTCTGTCACCAGAATATACTCGTTGAATGAAGAGCATTTTGGAAAATAAATCCGGCGCAACCTCATGTGTATCTTGTGGCCTAATTGCTAAATAATTTTCTCGGTTATTGTCCAACAAGGTGCAAAGATCTTCATTATGAAAAGCAAATTTTCCTCGGCCTCTTGAGTAAAATTGGGCTGAGAACTCAACTTTGAAATCCCAATAAATAAGGTAACTTCCTGGAACCGGACGTTGTTTTAACCATGCGGCAACTACAGACTTTTCCGTTTTGGAAACCGCTTTGGGGGCCATATTAAATGCAAGAGTTATCCCAAGGGCAAATACACCAACAATAATAGAAAGTCCTGTGATAAGTTGTTTTGCTTTTGCTACAGCACCAACACGTTGCCAGTATTCTATGAAAAACACTGAAAAAGCAGGAAGACTGGGAAAAATATAAGTATAAATAATGTTCCTGGAAAAAGTAAAAAAGAACAGTGGAATTACCGTACAAAGAAAGAAAAAACTCAGCCATCCATCGTTGTCGATAAATACTTTGCGGGGATTATGTCTGTACTTAATAAACCAAGCAGCGCCTAACAAACACCAAGGGAAAATACCAATCATGGCATAAACCCAAATCATCCCCCAAAGTTCCTGATGCGCATAGCCATACTTATCGCCAGTCCATCCTGGTTTTAAAAATCGATTTAAATTCTCACCAACAATAAAATAATTTAAGAAACCGGGCGTGCGTATTTCTGCCCAAATATACCAGGGAAGCGCAATAATAAGCATCAATAAGACACCTTTTATCCAAGGTAATCGTTCCCATAAATTACGCCATTGATTCCGTAATAAAACCCAAAAAAATATCGGCATTCCTGATAAAACGACAGCAACAGGACCTTTTGCTAATAACCCTAATCCCAAGCCTATAAAAAAAACATAAGACCAGAGTTTGCTCCCATCAACGATTGCCCGCCAAAAAGCAACTAAGACTAAGGTAATGCAAAATACCAAAGACGGATCGGTCATCACAGTTCCTGCATCAACAAAAAAATCCAAAGTTCCTGCAAGCACTACAATTGTGATCATTGCAATCACAGATCCACTATGCTTTTTAGTTAAACTCCAAATAAGCCATAGTGTTGCCAAAGATAAGAGCAAGCCTGGCAAACGAACTGCAAACTCATTAATCCCCAAAAGCTTCATTGAAAAAGCAGACAACCAGGTAGACAAAGGCGGTTTCGCCCAAAAAGGAACTCCGTAGTCATGCAGCGGGGTTACCCAATCCCCGGTTTCCAGCATCTTGCGAGCAATCTCTCCATATCGTGCCTCAGACACATCATTTAGAGGAATAAAACACATGGAAATAATACGACAAATAAGAAGAAAGATTAATGCAAACCGTGCATTCTTAAAAAATTGACGGTTCAACTGTTTATCGTGTTCAATATTCAAAACAGACCTCATTAAAAAATTTCCCCTTTTGCACCGTATGCAAGCTGTATGAAATACATGCGCTTTTCCAAACTCTCTTGATGAAGCGCGCTTTTTAAAAAATGACAGAATATTACCCATTATTTAAATTAATACAATTTTTTTATTGCTTATTGATAAAAAATAAACCAATTTGAATACTCAATAATGAAGTTAACCTGATGAATTTCCTCGTGTTTTATTAAAAGACTAAAATGTATAATGAAAATACATGACGAGCGGTTTACTTTAGTTTACACTGAGGTCTTGTAAGAAGAACTTACATTATCAATCCATTGGAAATTTTGGAGACTAACATGACGTTTGTATTAAAGGATCTAAGTGAATTAAGAAAACATTTTGACGATACCGTTCAAATCATATTGAAACGCGAACATAAAGGAAAAATTGAAGACCTTCCTAACAAAAGAAAATTCGAACTTCAATTTCTAAGTTCCATCCTCGAAAAATTAGAAGAACAATTAAAAGAAAAACACACCGTCTCGACTACAAATCTTGTAAATGTATTTTACGGTGCCATGTTAACCGTAGTGCAAGATATTGAAAATAATCGTGGTATGCTGGAATCATCAGGGCTGCTTAACGCTCGTCTAATAGATGCAATAGGCAACGGAGATGATGTCAAAGCAGAAGACAAACCTGATCTATATCAAATCGCTAAATTCTATACTGCCTTGAATGCGTTTTTGAATCACGTTTTTATAGAAAATGATTCTCGTAAAGGCTTTGCAAAAAATCACATGTTGGCCGCTGTTCCAACTGAGAACTTAAGCAAATTAATTCAAACCTCTTATAAACTGGAAAATGAGGCTCAGAGAGCAATAGTTGCTTCTTTTACAACTGATGGAGATACCGCTGTTGACCTCAGTCAATATAAGGCCAAGAAAAAATCTCCACCCTCTGCAACAGACCGATTTGGTAGTTGGGATAAACTCAATGCTGATCTTGATGAATTAATCAAAGATGAACTTGCTGATAAAAATGTTTCTAAGATTGAAAAGTTATCAAAAGAACGTGTTGCTCAGTTTCATTTTCTAAATGCTATAAGAAATACACTGAAAACCTCAGCAATCAATGAAGCAGAACGAGTTGCCATTCTCGCTGGAGCAATGCATCTGGTTCGTCAACAAATCAAAGCCGTTTATGATGCATCCTATCTTTCAAAAAAAGAAAATTCTGTTGTGTTCACAGGATTAAGTAAGCTTCTTGCTGTAGATGTAGTAAACGAACAAGATGTTGAGTCGTTGGTTACCTCAGCAACCCAGTTTATACAATTCATGACCGTAGCTCCAATGAAAAATGACAAAAAAGCAATTCGTAGTATCCATATTTTTTCATCAATTGCAGACTTTAATTTAAAAGCTACTTTCAATTTGTTGATTGACATGATCTACGCTTGTCGTACTGAAGCACTAAACGATGCGGTTGAGGAATTTAAGAAAGAAACTAAAACACCTGAAAAAACCTCTAAAGGCGGTTACTTAGCTTCAGCTTTAGGTTATTTTAGAGCCAAGAAAGATGAAGAGTCAGAAGAGGAAGATGATGTTCTAGAACATAAAAGTGGCACTCCTGCTGCAACCCACTAATTCTAGCCTTCACGTTTTTTTAACTTGAATCTTCGATAAGGCGGCAAATAATTTTCATTTTGCTGCCTATCTACTTAAAGATTTTAATAAGCACTTCACTTCAGATAAGCCATTTAGGCTAATTTTTTGTTACAATATCATTTTTCCCAATTTGTTTTACCTTGTACTCATGAAAATTAAATTAATTATTAAAGAGATATCGTTCGTCCTAATGCTTCTCATAGTAAGTCATAGTGCCAATTTTGCATATGGACACAGCTTTTCTGGGAACACGGCTAACAACAGCAATGGTATTACAAACTCAAAAAATCAAGCTCAAGAGGAGCCCAACGATAGAAAAAAAGAATCCTCTATAAAATTACCTTTTAAAAAAACGGTCTCCATAACTATTGATGATCTTCCTTTTGTAGGCGAGTCTCGAAATTTTCATTTGAATATGATGATCGATACCATGACTAAGGAGCAAATTCCTGCTACAGGGTTTATTATTGCCAGTGAAGTACGCAAAAATAACTGGGAAATATTGCATAAATTTCGCGATGCCGGGTTCGGATTAGGTAATCACACCCTCACCCACGCCAATTTAAATAAAATGGATACTGAAGGGTACATTCAGGAAATTCAAGAAGCAGACAACATTTTGCTTCCTGTTTTAACTGAACCTAAATATTTTCGTTATCCTTATTTAGCCATGAGTTCCGGTCAAAAAAAAGAAGACATTCTCTGTTATCTGGCGCAAAAAAATTACCATGTTGCCCCTATTACTATAGATTCCAAAGATTTTGTCTTTAATCAACGGCTCTTATCAGTCCCTGAAATAAAGCGACGTGCCTATCTTGAAGAATTGAAACCCTTTTATCTTGATTTTATTTGGCAACAAACTCTCCGTGCGGAAGAACACAATCAATTTCATCAAAATCCCGAGCAAGCGCAAATTTTGCTGATCCATGCCAATTTACTTAATGCTTATGTTTTACCAGATATTATCCATTTATATAAACAAAATGGGTACGAATTTGTTCACTTGGAAGAAGCATTGAAAACATTTAAATCTCCAGTCCAATGTTCCCGATCTCATATGCTTGCACAAAACAAAAAACGACATCAGCAACGAAAGAGAGCTAAAGACAGAGATGCTGATATTGAGACATTTGTTGAATGGGATTAAACCAAGAAAAACAATTGAAGCCGTAACAAGCATACTAAAGCACAACAGACTTTCAACCGCTTTTCTAGGTTAAAAGATAAGCAAAATGAATTCATTGAAAAATAGATACATTGTTGCAGGAACTATTCTACCCGTATTAAACTTTGCTTTTCATATATGCTTAAAAGCATAAATTTTGGTAAAATTTTAGTCTTAACCTAATATGTAGGTACTCAAAAACGGATTTGCTCTAAAAACAGGGACAGAACTTTGAAATTCATGCAAGCTAAAAAGACAGCGTTCACCTTAGTTGAACTTTTGGTGACCTTACTATTCGTGGGTTGCTTTGGTTAGAACAGTTCCCTCCTTAAGCAATATGCTTACGAATAATCGCCTTACAAACCAGCCCGGACAAAATATGAAACACCCACTCGTGCCTGTCGAATTACTGCACGTTCCATAGGTGCCAGAGTTAATACAACAGTGATGTTACAAAGTACAATACAAATACAACAATAGGTAAAACTCATGATGCACCATGTACGAAGACAAGGATTCACCTTAATTGAATTAATGATAGCCGTACTTATTATGGCCATACTGGCTACAACAGCCTATCCTTACTATACCCATTTCGTGCTAAAATCACGTCGTTCTGATGCTATGGCCACATTAGCGCAAGATCAGATCACTCTCGAACGGTGTTATTCACAAAATTTTTCTTATAATGCTCCTTGTGGCTCATTACCTGCATTTCCGCAAACATCTGCTCAAGGTTTCTACAATATTAGCTTATCTAATGTAGGGTCAACAACCTATACACTAACAGCAACACCAATTGAGAGTCAGGCTAAAGATACAACCTGTGCCAGTATGACAGTAGATCAATCTAACGCAAAAACTGCAGTAGATTCATCGGGAACAACCCAAACCATTTGTTGGAATCCATAATAACAAATTGAATCGGAATCAGACTTCCGTATTCGCTATCTCATAATCACATCCTTGCCGACGTCCCGTGACTTGTTCACGGGAGCCAGTGTTTTAGCACAGATCGTCTGGATCCCGCGAACAAGTCACGGGACGTCGGAATAAAAAGCTAGACTATTTTCAGCATCGCAATGACCGCAATAAAAAATTTACTTTACAAAAAAAAACCGATTCTCTACTATCCCAGTCAACGGAAAGTCCAACTTAAAAATAAAATGGAAATTTTTTGCTTTTTCACAGGCATACTCTATCTATATACCTTTAATCATTCTTTACCCTTAATTACCTTACTCTTTTTTTTCATCAGCCCAAAGTATTCCTTAATTCTGTTTTTTATTTTAGGAGTCACGATGGCAGGATTGCATCAAGCTCTTGTTTCTCCCAAAGGAATACCCAATGTGACCATACTCCCTAAAGTAACAGTGCAAGGAACAATTGCATCAATTCCAAATCAAGATTTTACCAAAACACAATTTTTATTTGCCCTCGAACAATACAACCATCATCCAGCACAAGGATTAATCCAATTATCCTGGTATAACAATGCTCCAAAATTACACACAGGACAACGCTGGCAATTCACGGTCAAATTAAAAAAGCCTCGAAACTATCTTAATCCTGGAAGTACAGATTATGTAGGCATGCTTGCTGCACGACACATCCAGTGGACCGGTTATATTCTCTCCCAAAACAATCAATTGCATGCAGAGGCACAACCACGTTTTAATTGGCTTCTATTACGTGAACAATTAGGAAATAAACTCAGCCAATTAGCACCAAATCAATCCACTGCAGGAGTTGTTGAAGCATTAACTTTAAATTTAACTACCCATATTAGCCAGCAAAATTGGGATTTATTTAGACGTACGGGCACAATCCATCTTTTTGGGATTTCAGGAGAACACATTGCATTGGTATCGGGGATGATTTATTGGCTGGTGCGCTGGCTGTGGTCTAAAAGCTCCCGATGCTGCTTGTTTATCCCAGTACCCTATATTGCCAGTATTAGTGGTCTTTTAGCTGCTTTATTCTATGCCTTTTTAGCAGGATTTGCTCCACCGGTACAAAGAGCATTAATCGGGTGTTTCTTTTACACCCTCTACTGCTTAGGAAAACAACGTTTTTCGACTTGGCAAATATGGCGTTACGCTTTGTTTGGCGTTTTATGTATTGAACCACATGCAGTATTTATGCAAGGATTTTATTTTTCATTTCTTGCAGTGGCGTGTTTGCTTTTAACCCAACAACGTTGGCGATTAAAGGGTTACAAAGGAAATTTAGCCCTACAATTAAGTTGCTTAATTGGGCTCATGCCTTTAACCCTGTATTGGTATTCTTATGGTTCAATTAATGGCTTTATTGCAAATTTATTTGCTATTCCTCTAGTTGGTCTTTTAATCGTCCCCTTAGCATTAATCGCTATGATACTTTGTTCATGGACTGTTGCTGTTCCATTAATGAAACTCTTATCCTTGCTGATTGCCTTGTTATTTAAAGGATTACACTTAATTGAACATTTAGCGCTCATGAACCTTAATTGGTCTATTTCTCATATTGGCTTGGTTGTAATCTTAATGGGAGCCTTATTAATATGGGTTCTATTGCCAATTAAACCCTTTCAATGGATTGCAGTGTTGTGGATGCTACTCCCATTTTTTCCACCCCGTGTTGTACCATTTTCAGGAGAAGCAGTAATTGATATTTTGGATGTTGGCCAAGGTTTGGCAATTGTCTTTAGAAGCCGACGCCATACTCTGATTTATGATACTGGAGATCGATTTTTTCAAGGAAATGATTTAGGGAAAATGGTGATTTTACCTTATCTTAAGACCTTAGGAATAAAAAAAATTGACTTTGTAGTCATTAGTCATCCAGATAAAGATCACCGTGGCGGACTCAATTCGCTTGAAAAAGAAATACCAGTGGAGCGGTTATTAGTCAATGATCCTCATTACTATGATCATGGTGTGAGCTGTCATGATTACCCGCAGTGGAACTGGGATGGTGTTTCTTTTCGTTTCTTGCCGATTACAACTCACTTTAAGAATAAAAATAACAACTCGTGTATTCTCCAGATAAACACCAAAGCCGGAAAAGTATTATTAACAGGGGATATTGAAAAAATAGCCGAAGATTATTTAATAAAAACTTATGGAGAAGAGCTTGCCTCTGATGTTTTAATTGTTCCTCATCATGGCAGTAAGACTTCCTCTTCTTATCGATTTTTACTTGAAGTTGCACCACACTATGCCATAGCTTCTTTAGGCTTTGATAATCGTTTTCACTTTCCTCATGCCAAAACTTTGGCAAACATGAAATCATTAAATATTCCCTTTTATAGAACAGATCAATGCGGTATGGTACAACTTGTCTTGCCGGCCCAAGGGGAAATAAAAAAACCTGTTTGTTTTAGCGGTCTTGATGTAACCTAAGCAAAATAAGTGCAGCAAAACCCGGTTTTTCTTGCCAGGGATAAACTTCTCAACCCAGGTTACAAAAATACTTGTACTGCGAAAAACGCCCAGTAAAATTCAATGCCTGAATTTCGGTCGCACTTTTTTTAAAAAAAGCTATAGTAACTATTGAAGTAACTGATTGAGTGATTCATGTTGACTAATACCACGAAAAAAGAATATTACCAGGCCTTACTTGCTAAAGACTCTAACTATGAAGGTGTATTTTATGTTGGAGTTAAATCTACTGGAATCTTTTGTCGACCTACCTGTCCTGCAAAAAAACCAAAATTCGAAAATTGTGAATTCTTTCAAACAGTTCAAGAAGCACTCCTTGCTTCATACAGACCGTGTATGCGCTGCCAGCCATTGTTCTATCCTAACCAAGCTTCCAATTTAATTCAAAAATTGGTTGCAGCTGTAGAAGCAAACCCTGAAAAGAGGTGGAAGGACAGAGACTTTGCAGCATTAGGAGTTGATACATCAACTGCACGCAGGCAATTTAAAAAGCGTTTTGGGATGACTTTTGTTGCTTATGCACGTGCAAGAAGAATGGGTATAGCCATGAAACAAATCCGTGAGGGCACGATAGTGCTTGAAACACAACTTAATGTAGGGTACGAATCCGGCAGTGGTTTTCGAGATGCTTTTTCTAAAATAATGGGTGCAGCTCCTTCGCAGCTGGAAAAACATTCTATAGTTTTGAAAGCCTCCTGGTTTGATTCACCTCTTGGACCTATGCTTGCAGTAGCTGATGAAGAAGCGTTATATCTTTTGGAATTCGTTGATAGAAGAGGCTTAGAACGTGAAGTAGAACGACTAAGAAAGAAGATGAAAGCAGCCATTATCCCAGGAGACACTTCACCAATTCGTTCCATTGAAAAAGAACTTAAAGCATATTTTGCAGGAACTCTGAAGCAATTTAATACCCCAATACAGATGCTAGGCAGTCCCTTTCAAAAAATGGCTTGGCATGCTTTAACACTTATTCCCTATGGGGAAACGAGAAGTTATGCCGAACAAGCTCGGGCATTAGGAAAACCCACTGCATACAGAGCCGTTGCCAATGCAAATGGTGCAAATTCGCTTTCGATAATTGTACCTTGTCATCGAATCATTAATTCTAGTGGCAATTTAGGTGGTTATGGCGGAGGGATAGCACGTAAGCAATGGCTTCTTGAGCATGAACAGAAAAATAAATAAACGTAGCCTTAGTGTTTTGTAGCCTGGTACAGCGCGGTGAAACCCGGAAATTTAGAGCGGATATTTGCCTTCAGGTACTAGGATCACCCGCCAAAAAGCTTGGTCAATGAAAAAGAAAAAGGAGATGGATTAAAGACACTATCTACTCCTGATGTGTACTCCTTTTCTTTCCCTGCTTCATCTTGTTCTGCCTCATTTTTACTGTGGGTTGCTGGGGCTGGTATTGTAATATAAGGAGTGAAACGAGTGGGTTGGTTTTCCAGCTCCAGATTAGGGGCATATGCTTTAGGAAATAAGTTTTTACTAATAAGCTCTTTAATAAAAGCATTACTTACAATTAATTCATTTTTATTCAGAGTTACCGTGAAATTATCTACTGGCACCCCCTTTTTTTCTAAAGCAATTTTAAAGTGCTCAAAAACCAATTTCAAAGTCCGAACAATCTCCTGAATATCTTTTTCGTTATACAATAAAAGACTAGGTTTAGGACGAATTGTTTTTGCACTTTGTTCTCTGTTATCACTAAATGAGAAGAACTCCATCATTTCTTCCAAATCAAATAGGTCCATTGCCGTTGTATCCGCAATTAATTCCTCATTTGATAGTAAATCCAGTGTCACGCGCTTGGGAGCTTCCTGTTTTCTCATTCCTATACTGTTTGGCGCAAGCGATAGAGCTTGTAATATAAATTTGCTACTATCTGAGTACTTTAAATCGGGCATATTTCTCCACCGATCATTATCATCATGATCCAATTTTCTATAATAGCAAATAGCCAATCTCTCTTTTGACTCTTGCAACTATTATTTACATTTTCTTAACCATTTACTTCCTCCATAGACACTGCAGTTTCCGCTGAACTATTAAGAGCGCAGAACGAACCTCTCTTTATTTCAAAAATCCGATATAAGTTCAATGGTAATAATAACGAATGCAAAATAAAAATCGGATAGAGCGTGCTCCCAAGAGCATAAAGAATAAATGCTACATTAGAGCAGATTGCGATAAGACGTAATGTCAAAATCCTTTTGACATAGAAAGTCGCTAAAACAAGGCAGCAGGCAACATAGCCAATAATTTCGATCGTTGATTCCATTTCAACTCCCAACTTTACAATCCATTCCTATTCAACATACACCTAGTATGCGAGACTCGCAAGTAGCCTTAATATTGGAATTCAAGAAAACAAAGCGAAATATGCTTATAAAATAAACAATAAATGAATCGATTAAATTTTGCTTCGCTTTTTCTGCGCGGAACTATAAAGGTAATGACATTGTGGAAGAAGGAAGTGATGGGATGTAAATTCGCTCATTGACAAAAGAATTGATTCTCGCTCAAACGTTGTTTTAATTGCAGAAAGCGACTTCTTTAATTAATAACAGGACTCTTGCAACCAACAATGTCCATATCGATTACATACACGAACAGTTTGGCACTCAGGATAGTAATAATTGTTATAGTAATAAGGAGTCCCCACAATAACACCAACACCAGGTCCCCACCAACCACCACGCCAGCCGTTATAATAGCCGCCGTGCCAACCACTATGATAATAGCCGCCATGCCAACCACCACCATGATAATAACCACCATGCCAGCCGTAGGCAAAACTTGCTCCAGCAGTAAATAGGCCGAGAGCAAAAACTGCAGTACGTATGATTCTCATCATAGTATTTCTGCTCATAATAAATTCCTATTTTTCAATATTCATAAGTTAAATTATAGCTGAAATGCGCCTTAATAATAGTAGGTCTGTCAATTTTTTGTTACTTAAAACCAGCATTTGAAATACATCTGATAAAAAGAAATAATAGATTCCTATATTCATGTTTAGGGTAATTAATGCAGCTTACTCAATTTACTGATTATTCATTACGTGCTTTAATTTATATTGCGATAAAACAAAATACATGTACTATTAATGACATTGCTACAGCTTATGCTATTTCGCACAATCATCTAATAAAAATAATCCATAATTTATCTAAATTAGGAATTGTTAAAACAATTAGAGGAAAAAATGGCGGCATTGTCATGGCTGAAAACCCTGCAGAAATTAATCTCAAAGCGCTTGTTTTAAAACTTGAACCTCACTTTGATTTAGTACCCTGTTTTAAGAAAGAAGCAAATTGTTGCATTGCCCCAACTTGTAAATTGCGAAAAATTCTCATTGACGCACAAAGTGCCTTTTTTGCGATTTTAGAACAATTTAGCTTGGCAGATATTATTCAGAACAAAGTTGAACTCTCCCCCTTACTCAATCTTACTCCTAAAGGAGAAAAACACGATGCACAAAATAAAAATCAAGCGAATTTATGACAAACCTGATTCTTCAGACGGATATAGAATATTGGTTGATAGGCTATGGCCTCGCGGAGTGAAAAAAGAAGCAGCCGCTATAGACTTATGGCTCAAGGAAATCGCCCCAAGCAACGAATTACGCCAATGGTTTCATCATGAACCTGATAAATGGGAAGAATTTCAAAAACGCTATGCTCAAGAACTCACAGAAAAGCAGGAAGAACTCGCAACGATCACGACTCAAGCAAAAAGTCAGACTGTAACTTTGTTATACAGCGCTAAAGATGAAAAACATAATAATGCTCAGGCCTTACTTGAGCTAATTCATGCAGGAAAAAAATAATAAGTTTTGGTACTATTTTAAAGTTGTATTTAAAATGAAACTTTATTATCATTACCTCATTGCATCAGCAGGTAGTAATGATATGACTGAGCTGAATAAAACACATATTGAAAAACTTGTGACTCATTTTTACCAAAAAGTACAGAAAGATGAGATCCTTGGTCCAATTTTCAATGATGCAGCACAGGTTGATTGGGATGAACATATCCCCCTGCTTTGCCAATTTTGGAATAGCATTATGTTGAAAACTAATGAGTATCACGGTAATGCCTATCAAAAACATACCCTATTAAAACAACTCACCCAAATTGATGAAGCACATTTTGACCGTTGGCTTAATTTATTCCAAGAAGAAGCGGTAAATCATTTGCCTTTGGATGCTGCCAAGGAAATTTTTCAAAAAGCCACCTTCATCGCAGAATCTTTAAAATATGGGATGTTAAGCCAAGAAAAAAGGGGTTAAAGAACATGATTAAACCACTAACTCGTGATATTCTAATAACCTTGGTTGTTAAGTTTAGCTTGTTGATTTTACTATGGATAATTTGCTTTAAGGATGTGGAAAGATCACATCAAAGCAATGAACAATGGCTGTTAGGCACCAGCCAACAAAAAGAATATATTTTTTCTAATGAAAAATGAACTAAGGAAATCCCTAATGCTTTTTTAAAGATTACAGGGAGATATAGCAAGGATTTTATCAATACAGTATACGACATGTGAGGTGAGCAATGATTCCTGGTAGTGACCTGGTTGATCTTTCCCGTTTACAATTTGCTCTAACAGCGCTTTATCATTTCCTTTTTGTCCCACTCACATTGGGCTTATCGCTCATTTTAGCGATTATGGAAACAGTTTATGTAATGACAGGGCACGATATTTGGCGACAGATGGTCAAATATTGGGGAATTCTCTTTGGCATTAATTTCGTTTTAGGTGTAGCTACCGGACTGACTATGGAGTTTCAATTTGGTACCAATTGGGCCTATTACTCTCATTATGTTGGCGATGTTTTTGGTGCTCCGCTGGCTCTTGAAGGACTTATGGCTTTCTTTTTAGAAGCCACTTTTGTTGGTTTGTTTTTTTTCGGCTGGGATAGATTAAGTCGCTTGCAACATATGTTTTGTACCTGGTTACTTGCCTTAGGCACAAATCTTTCCGCATTATGGATTTTGATTGCTAATGGTTGGATGCAAAACCCTGTTGGAGCGGAGTTTAATTTCCACACGATGCGGATGGAAGTTACCGATTTTGTTGCGGTGATGTTTAATCCGGTTGCCCAAGCCAAATTTGTTCATACTATTAGTGCTGGTTACGTCACAGGTTCAATTTTTGTCTTATCCATTAGCGCTTACTTTTTATTACGAAACAGAAACATCCAATTTGCCAAACGTTCAATAACTGTAGCTGCAAGCTTTGGGCTTGCCTCAGCTTTAGCAGTAGTCGTGTTAGGCGATGAGAGCGGCTATCTTGATAATCAAAATCAAAAAATGAAATTCGCAACAATCGAAGCCATGTGGCATACAGAAAAGGCTCCTGCTGGTCTTACAGTTTTTGGTATTCCTAATGAAGAAACAATGACAACTGATTATGCAGTAACCATTCCCTATGCATTAGGATTAATTGCAACACGCACATTTACGGAGCCCCTACAAGGTATTGCTGAATTGATCGCTCAAGGAAAAGAACGAATCAAAGAGGGTATGCTTGCTTATGAAGCATTAACCCGATTACAAAAAAATCCTAATGACGAGCAAGCAAAAGCTGATTTTACGGCACACAATAAATATTTAGGTTATGGCCTGCTCTTGAAGAAATATACTGAAAAAGTAGTTGACGCAACTGAAGATCAAATTAACCAGGCAGCCCATGATCTAAAACCTCGCGTTACCCCTTTATTTTTCTCATTCCGTATCATGGTTGCCTGCGGATTCTTCTTCATTTTCTTATTTGCAACAGGTTTTTACTTGTCCATGAAACGTAAATTGCACACTACCCGTTGGTATTTACGCATAGCCCTCTATTCACTACCATTACCTTGGATTGCTGCAGAACTGGGCTGGGTAGTGGCAGAATACGGACGTCAACCATGGGTAGTCCAGGATATCTTACCTACTGCGATGGGCACATCCAGCATAAGCACTACTCAAGTATTAACATCAATAAGCGGATTCATCCTCTTTTATACAATTCTTGCCATAGTTGAGGTTTTCTTGATGGTTAAATACATCCGTCTTGGCCCTGATAATATGGCGCACTAGGAGATTCATTATGCCTTTGGACTATGAAACATTACGAATTATATGGTGGCTCCTGCTCGGTATATTACTGATTGGTTTTGCAGTCATGGATGGTTTTGACCTGGGCGTTGCTATGTGGCTGCCCTGGCTTGCAAAAACAGATATAGAAAGACGTATACTAATTAATAGCATTGGCGCAACCTGGGAAGGAAATCAAGTATGGTTTATTCTCGGCGGCGGCGCCATCTTTGCTGCTTGGCCTGCCTTATATGCCCTCTCTTTCTCGGGCTTTTATTTTGCGATGCTTCTGGTTTTGTTAGCGCTAATCTTGCGTCCCGTTGGTTTTAAATACCGTTCGAAATTAGCAGATCCCCGATGGCGTTCATTCTGGGATTATGCTTTATTTGTTGGCGGTTTTGTCCCTGCTCTCATTTTTGGTGTTGCCATTGGCAATGTATTACAGGGTGTTCCCTTTCATTTTGATGAATATTTAAGACCATTCTACACTGGCAGCTTCCTTGATTTACTGAATCCTTTTGCCCTGCTGTGTGGCTTGTTGTCTGTGTTGATGCTTGCCATGCATGGTGCTTTTTTCCTCAACTTAAGAACAGAAGAACGCATCCAAAAGCGAGCCAGAACTGCAGGAAAAATATCCGCTCTCCTGAGCATATTGATCTTTATTGGCGCTGGAATTTGGCTTCATTATGGTATTGATGGTTACAGTGTGACAGGAGCTTTAGCTCATGATGGCCCATCAAACCCGCATTACAAGACGGCTATTCGGCTTGCTGATGCTTGGTTTTTTAACTACCGCGATCTGCCCATCACTTTATTTGCTCCAGGTGTCGGCATAATTGCAGCATTATTAGCCTTCATTGCTGCAAAACATGTCAAAACAGCTTTTATTTGCAGCGCCCTTTCTGTTGCAGGCATTATCGCCACTGTAGGGGTCAGTATGTTTCCATTTATACTACCCTCTTCGTCTAATCCTGGACAAAGCTTGCTGGTCTGGGATAGCTCTTCAAGTCAGTTAACTTTGTTTAACATGTTAGTAGGAACTGTTATTCTGTTACCGCTAATTTTGCTTTATACCGCTTGGGTTTACCATGTATTACGAGGAAAAATAACAGAACAAACAATTACTAAAAATCAAGATACAGCTTATTAGGAGGTGATTATGTGGTATTTTTCCTGGATTTTGGGTACTGGCCTGGCCTGTTGTTTTGCCATCTTAAATGCAATGTGGCTTGAATTGGACGACTCGAAAAATGAGTCGAAATAGCCTGGGACTTGGTGATGCCGTGCCCGGGAAATAATATATTCTCGAGCTTTCCTTCACTGTTGCAAAGGCATAACAACCCTATAATCCTACCCAACGAATGAATTCATTATGCGCATTTAAATTAACTGATGAGTTTCCCTCAAAATAAACCGTGAAATTGTTCGCAAGAGAATTGTCTCTAGCTAAAGTGCCATTGATTTTAATTGCCTTGATTTTACCTAAATTGACAAATTGCATTTGCGTCTCATAATAACCACCTCGGACTACTTTTAGAACAGGTATTACAAAACGAATGGCATTAATACCATCTTCTTGACCTGCACTATCTGGATTGGTGTTGTTAGACAAATAAAAAAGTTCTCGTGCATTTAATGCAATGTATTCTGCATTGTTAATCTGACGTCGTAGCATCCGTGTCAATGGTGCTGTGGTATGAAATACCCGCTCATATGTATCTGCTGAAATGACCGTAACAGGTTTAGTTTC
The DNA here is from genome assembly GCF_001648595.1 of Legionella bozemanae. Classification (GTDB taxonomy): domain Bacteria; phylum Pseudomonadota; class Gammaproteobacteria; order Legionellales; family Legionellaceae; genus Legionella; species Legionella bozemanae. The sequence goes on from NZ_LBAW01000004.1 coordinate 221,624, forward strand.
AGCGTGTTTACTGCCTTTATATCCGCTACCTACAAATAAAATAGCGTCACGTTGTTCATCAGGTGCAATATCAGGTATTTGTATGGCCGCAGAATTCGTATATTGAGGTATGGTTTTATCACAATTTAAAAATTTTGATTTGGCAAACCATGCGTCGCTAGGATAATAAATAACTAATAAAGATTTATCTTTTATGGTATTAATAATTGCTTGGGAGCTCTCCAAAGGAAGTGCAGGACATCCCCAACTTCGTCCAGGTCTTCCGTATCTTTTAATAAAATTTTCTTCTACATACCATCCCGAATGCATTACAACAGACCGACCTGATGCATTATCATTAAAATTACGGTCCAAACCATCCAAACGCAATGAAAGACCATCTCGGCCATAATAAGCTTGTTGCGTTTGATAAACCCCAATACTACTTGCTTTACTATTGTATTTATTAGAAAAGAAATTGGTCAATAACGCACCGGATTTTATGCCATGCGACACGTAAGTATGAAACAATAATTTCTTTGCTTTTAAATCAAACACCCAAAAACGCTTTTCATTTGAAGGCAGAGAATAATCGATAATCGTTAAAATATTATTATGATCCACATTATACGCGGTAGCACACTTAAGGGTAGTGAGCACCTTGTCAATCACTAGCGGATTTAAGTGCGGAGCTTCATGAGTCAACAGCATCTTAATAACATTTAATGATTGGTCGTTAATTTGTTCTGGCTCTGAAAAAGGTGTGATTTCACTGATGAAACGAATATCACTCTTAATTGCTTGTGTATGAGGAAACGCTACTGGCAATTGCGGAAAAGAGGTTACAGTTACTGCTAAAAATAATAGCAGGAGAGCACTCATGATTTGTCCTTTTTCTAGTTGTTCAAATCCTGTATTTTTAATATAGCTCAAATTTTTTGTTACAACTGATAATTTTATGAGATTAGAAATGATTTATTTTTAAATAGTTTGAATGCTTTAAGAACTATGGGCTTTGCAGCCCAATCTCAATTGATTACATTGTTTTTACTGGAGATTCTTGGGACGTATCCTGATTTGCTTCATATTTATAACAAATACTCGTTACTGCATTGGTCAGATGCAACAGAGCATTCCCTATATTCTCTGTGAGTGAATTCGCAGAGCAGCCCAATGTCGCTCCCGCATAAGCAGTGCCCAAACCCGTAAAATTAAGAGCGGCATTTCCTATACTGGTCAATGCATTATCATTTCTACTGAAGGTAACTATGTTAAGAGCAAGCATTGCTATCTCAAAACCATTTTCCCAAACAGTTTCCGGATCTGAAAACATCTTATACGCGGTCATAGCAAGAAAAAGGCCATTTGTGACTTGCATGGTTGCACGCCATTTATTTTCCTTATTAAAAAAACCTAGCATTTTTAATCCTCCTGAATGTAGTTAGGTCTGATCGAACTTTAAACATAGCGTTCAGAAAAATCAAGTGCTTTATGTCATTGATAACTCAGGAAATTCAAAAACAAACGAAACTCAGTGTCTTGCCAAACGAAATAAAGAAAGACATAGCGACAAAAATGCTGAATAAAGTCAAACGTGTTCTGGAAAATGCCTATGAATTTTTTTAGAGACAAAATATCAAACAATTAAAGACAAACTAAAATAGATTGCTCTTCATCAAGCTCTGCTTCATTCGTTTGTTCTCTAAGGGGTTGGGTTTTTGCAGCAAACAAATGCGATAAATTGTTCATTAACAAACGCACGGTTCGCTTGTTTGGATTGATGTAATTTGGTTTTTCTCTGCGTATCTGCTGTTCTTCTGCAACAAACTGGCTTTTTATTTGAATTTTAATCGAATCCTCCAAATTTGGAATGAACTCAATTTGGCGTATTCCCTGATCCACAATATTTTGATACTCCCCTATTAATCCATCCACTTTAATTTTCCAAGCAGCAGCATCATCAATCATTTTTGCAGTCTTAGTTTTAAAGAAGGAGAAGTACTGGGCTAGAAAATTAGAAATTTTTACGAAAAAACCATCATGTAGTTTGATAAATGTGCTCAAGGTTTGGCTCTTTGTCTGAAGGCTCTGCAGAAAAGATGAATTTTCTTTTACGGTAGTAAGCAGTCTAGAGCTAGCTCGCACAGATTCTTTCATTACCTCATTTGCTTTTTGTAATGCAGCAAGCTGCTCAGAACTTTCCTTTGCGATTAACTGTTTTAACTCTTCGTCTTGATTAAAAAAACGATTATTTATGGCTGTAATTTGGTGCTCTTTTTTCTTTAGTTTTTCTCGTAAGTCCAGCAAACAAGTATTTACCAGATCTTTAAGTTCCGTTTTGCAGGTGCTATCTAGGGTAGCTGGAAGAGTGGATGCAATCATGCTTTGTACTATCTGGGGTGTAGTAGTTCGATAAACAACCTTTATCGGTGAAGTCACCCAGCTCACTCGCTGAAGCACTTCTGAAGACAGATCAGAAGATTCAGCAAGGGTTTTTAATTGCTTTATTTTCTCAAGTAATTGTTGTTTTGAGCCTTCTTCTGCAATTTCTAAAAGTATTTGCAATAACTGAGCATGCTCTTCTATAAAATCTAAAAAATCTTTTCTTCCCGTGATTTTCTTATCATTTTCTTCTGCAAATAAAAGTAGTTTATTTACTGCCTCTATTTTGGCTTCAAAATCTACCTTTTTACTCCGCAGTTCAATGAGACTGAAAATACCTGATGAAACTTTTTCTATATCTGCTTCAAGTGCAGCAAGACTGTCAAGAGCGCTCCGTTTTACAGGTTTCTTTGCCTGATGCAACCTGGTTCCCGGGGCAAGTCGTTTGTGAATAGGTAAACCTGTTGCTCTTTGAGATGATTTTGCGCTGTCCAAAGGGCTAATACCTAATACTTTAAGATAGCGTTTACTCAAGAGGACTTTGAAAGGTTTTAACGGATCTGGCGCAATAGGTAAAATATCGTCCGTTTTTTTTGTGGGTTGCTCTGACTTTAACTGCTCCATTCTTTTTTCTACTTGTAATAAAAAAAAGTCTATCTTGGGCTTGATTTGTCCAAGATCCACAAGAAGAGAAACTACAATTTGCGCCTTCCAATCATTCTCTATTTGAGTAATGGCTATTTGGATAATGTGAAATAGCATGTATGAAGAAAGAAGAAACGTTTTATATTGATTTCTATCAGTAAAAGGAATGCTGTTCAAAGCAAGTAATTTTTCAATATTTCCAATTAAAGCAAAAATATTGCCTGCAGTATTATCTTTCCAGTTATCATATAAAGTAGCAATAGCTTCACTGGAATGAGTCAGTAATGCTATTTCTTTGTCAGCTGTCTTAGGTAGTTGTGCAATTGCTTCATCGATAAAGAACTTGACAAAAACGGCTGTTCCCCATGAGAGCGCCTTATATTGATTAAAATCGTTATATTTTGTCTGCGCATTCGCTTTGATGACTTCAAGATTATCTACTGAGTTAACGTAATTGCTAATAAGCAATGCTGAGTTTAGAGCTTTTTGCTCTGCATGGAATTTGATACCACGCCATTGTTTGAAACGTTCCTCTTTACTCAGCATAGTGAGCCCAACGAATTAGTTAATCGGTCCCTAAAGTCCATTCTACAAAAACGCAAATTAAAATAAAACAATAATACTTACTTAATTGTTCTAGAGGCCTAATAAATCGAGAAAAACTAATAATGCAAGTGTTTTTAAAATCAGCTATTCTAAATTTATATACTTAAGGAGAAACAGCATGCCATCGAAAAAAGGAATCTATCTTTTTACTCTAATTGGCTTACTCCTTGGATTCGCCCTTGATGGATTAATTCGCAATGAAACTACTAAGCTATTTGATTACGCTTTAATTGGTCTTTTAGCCCTTTTATATGGATTGGCTTATAATGGAAAAAATTGCTTTCGCTTAGTTGCAAGCAGTTTCATTATCGCTCTATTCCTGTCTTTACCCCTGCTTCCTATAGAAGCTCGTTATACGTCCTTACCTCTTGAGCATTGGATCACATTTCTGAGTGCCTTCCCGTTATTTGTCTATGTGGGTCATTCATTTCACTACGCATTCCATCATGATAATACCTGGCGTATCAGTTATAACAGCTTATTTGCTGCAGTATGGAATACTATTCTTCTGCTTTTCGTTGCTTCTTTGTTTTCAGCTTTAGCCAATATACTTATCTTGTTAGGTGCTTTTATTTTCAAAACTGTAGGTAACGATTATTTATGGAACTTATACTCCAATAATTTCCATTTTCAATTGATTTCCCATGTTACTTTATTTTTTATAGGATTAGGGGTCGGCCAGCAAAACATCAAAATTATCTATAGCTTGCGCTTTTTACTGTTAAGAATGATGTACTATTTATTGCCTTTCTTAGCGTTGATTAGTATCGTGTATTTTATTCTTTATCTAAGCCATTTTTTAAGTGGCGGCGAAGAATATGTCAATCCCCTGCTTATTTTAATCCCATTAACGGTATTGGGAATTATATTTTTTAACGCATACTTTCAAGATGGAAGTGTAGAATCAGGAGCTCCATCCTGGCTGAAGTTATTATTACGTATTTATCGAGTGATTTTATTCTTTTTAGCTTTAATGATGACTTATAAAATTTTCCAATCGTATTCTGTGGACGTTAATGTCGTCATTTGTATCATCACGGGGATTTTATACAGCCTGACTTATGCAATTACGGCCTGGCTGCCTGAAAATCTGGAGCAAAAATGGGTGCGGATAGGTAACATTAGTTCTGCATTATATTTTATAATTATTCTTTTTTTATTCAATCTTCCTTATATGCCAATAATATTTCGGCTGGGAGCTCAATAATATAGCGTTATCCACTAAGTTCTAGACAAGGCGCAAATATAGTGAGATGAAGAAGTGTACTCAGCGAGCTTACAACGATGTATAGAGCTTAGTAGGTGGCGCTATAAGTCAGGAACAAAGGATTCATATTTTTTATTCTATATCTGGAGTAGGCCTGAGATTACCAAATCGTGTATTTTCCTCAACCACCTGATTGACAAACGTATTTCCATAACCAATCCAGCATCCCTTTTTAATGGTCGTTCCTGGACCAATAGCGGTCGACATACCTATAAAAACATTATCTTCAATAATTACAGGAGCCAGAAAAAGCAAGCTACCAACATCAGAGTGACAACTAATTGACACTCCACTCCCAAGAGTGACATTTTTTCCTATGGTGATTAATGGGCAATCAACAAAATCTATATCAAAAGAATTTACAATTTGAAAGGAAACATTGGCACCCAATGCACGCCAATAAAAAAACTTAATCACATTGAATGTTTGCAATAAAGGAGTTAAACCCACCACTTTAGCAGAACGCGCAAGAGCAAAATGACAAAACCAGGCAACAGTCATTTGATTCATTTCACGTTTATACCGACCTGGTTTTAAGCGGGGCAAACACAGTCTAATTGCTGCAATAATCAGGATAAAAGAAGCAAATAAAACAAAGGGGGCTGCCAGAAGAACTAGCCAGGTACCTGCATAACCATGATAAATAAATAAGCCTGTTAGGCTAAAAGCAGCAACACTAGGCATCAAACTAAATAAAATGGATACCAGGTCAATAATAAGAAGCATAGAGGGAGTTAATTCAGTTTTTTCCGGAGTTTTTTTTGGCTTAGTTTTATTCTTCTCAGTCATAACATAATGTTCCTTTTTTTATAATAGTTTGGCAAAGGCGAAATCATAACAAATTATCAAAAGTGATACAGAGGCATCGAAATTCATTTTTCCGTAATTACTTGCTGAGAAATAAGTTTTGGTTTGGTCTGCGCATGGCTATCTGCTAATAATTCATCTTTTGGCAATTGGAATAAAACTATGGGCAGCACTTCTTTAGTACTCACACCATGGGCATAAGGTTCATTAATTTGTTTTAAACGTTCATGCATCTTTACTAATATGGAATCAGATATTTGGGTAGTATCGTCCGTAACAAAAACAATCCTATTCCCCAAACTATTACGGGCAAAATACCAGTGCGGCGCTACATCAAAAGAAATATCACACAACATTTCCTGCAGTTCTTGACCAGAAACAGAACAATTTTCCAATTTAAGCATTTGCGTCTTATAACAAAATTCAAGTCTTGGTGCTTTATTTAAAAAGCCGATACATTTCACTACATCTTTTAATTGATAACGAACAAAGCCCATAGCTGTAGTTAAAAAAACCTCATAATTTTTGCCTTGCTCTAACTCCCAGGATTGTAAAAGGTTTTCTTTTCTAATGGGCCTACCTTCTTCAATAAACTCAGCAATATGTGCACCAGGATGCAAAAACCCCCCGCTCTGATTGTCAATTGGAACAGTAAGCCATCCTTCTGTAGCCGAAAAAGTGCCATCAACCATCTCAATCCCAGGTCCTAACAATTTTTGTAATTGACGTGCAGGATATTCACAAAGGCTTGAAATCCAACACCCAACTACAGTCAATGATGGCCAAAATTCTTTGAACGATCCTGGTTCTTGCTGGGCCAACTGACGTAAATAACGCTGACGTTTCTTCGTCACTTGAAGTGGTGGCAAAAATTCAGGAACGGTTTTTTCACCTAATAAATAGGGTAAAAAATGTTTAAAATTGTGAAGGCAACGCTCAAAAAGAATCTCGATAACCATGGGAGTGACTGCAAATATGGCGCTAAGATCTGAGGCTAAGGCATACAAAGCGGACCATTGAGTATAGACTTCAGTAGTGTCGAATATTTGATCGGGCATCGCATAAAAACGTTTAATAAAAGAAGGTAAATTACTATAATTAAAATTGCTAATCCAACCTGAAGGTATGCCGGCTGGTGACGTTTTATGAGAATCTACCGCGGCCAAATACAGTATTTTTTCTTGAAACAACCCGGGGTAGTTCTGAGCCAGAGTATAAATATAAGGAGGCATAGTACGCTGAAACTGTGCTTGAAAAGATTCAGTAATCGGAAAAAATTTTCGAACACCTGCTGTTCCTGAAGTTTCTGACCAAAAAATCAACTTTTCCCCATTAAAGGGCTGAATAAGACTATATTGTGCAGCCAAAAGATCTTTTTCATAATCTTCATAAGTTGTAATTGGAAAATCATTCAGACTTAAAGGGTGAAGAGTTTGTAATAAAGGAGACCAATAAGCTGATTTCTTTAATAAAGGTACAATCTCTTGATGCCACAGCCTTTCACGGGAACGTTCGGGGTATTTGGTATCTTCAATAAAAGCCTGATATTTTTTTCGGGTAATTAGTGCGATTAATCTTCTCTTCCAATTCATTCCCATTGCTAGCCAAAATGAATACGATACGAAATGATAACCTCAAAAACTAAAGTTGGCGAGGTGCTTAACCTAGAAAAAGCAGTTGAGGCCACTACACAAGCTACAGGCGCCAAATCACCATAGTGGTGACTACTACTTTTTCTGGGTTTAATCAGGTATTTTAATGGGAACCATAGAGAACATTTTACGGTGCTCATAAAACAGTACTAAATGCTCCGCCATAGACTCTTGCAACTTAGGTTCAATGTTTACCCGCCCGTTTAATTTATCAAGAATGAATTGAATTGCCAAATTAAGCCAGTCCAAGCCTGGTAATTCTGTATCCATTAATTCCTGATTATGATGCCAAAAATGAACACAACAACTTGCTGCAAAAATCCAGCAATAGTGCTCGGCCAACCGAAAAGCGGTCAGACTGCGCGGGTCAAATTGTTTTTGCTCTTGCAACGCGATAACTTGTCGATCCAAACGCTTTAGCTCACTGCGAATCGCTTTGATTAATGGACTAATTTTTTTCGATTTTAGCACAGATAAACCAGCCAAAATATCGTCTTCGGCAAAAGTGAAAAGACCTAAGCGATTCAGAGAAAGCTCTGGACAAATACAATCGAGATTAAAAATATGCTCCATTTTTTGTAACTGATTTGGGGAACAACTTCCTCTCATTCCAGCTTGGGGTACTAAACTACCTGCAATCACCGATAAATTGACCTGGCTGCTTCCATCAAATAAACCCACCACCGGAATATCACGTCTGATTTTCTGCAGCATGGCCCATTCTGTTGTACGTAAATAGCCACGTGCACCCATTATGATGCTGCATTCCTCGACGATTCCTTCAGTTATTTTGGGAATGAGGAATTTAATAATGGCAGACCAAAAAGATAATTTTTCAGGGATCACCGAAGCGGCACGAGTCACTGTTAAAGCGGTGCAATCCGCTATGAGTAACTGAGCAAACAGCTCCCCCAAGCGCTGTTTTACCACGGGAATTTCATAAGCCCTCTTTCCATACAATTGCCTGTGTAAACTAAAAGAAAGCGTTAATCGCAAGGCAGTATCTGCAGCACCAACAGAAAAAGAAGCACACAAAGTTCGTGAAACCTGTAACGTTTTATAAGTAATTTCCAAGCCCCGTTTTTCACCCCCAATCAATGCATCGTGGGGCAGTAAAACCTTGTCCAAAGAAAAACCACTAATATCTAACCCCCTAACCCCAAGTGTAGGAAGTTTGGGCGTTGGCATAAAACCCGATTGAATTGCCGATTTATCCAGAAAAAAAATAGAAAAACCTAACGGGCCTCCTCGAGCGTGAGTACGGCAAAGAAGAGTCACACTTTGCCCCTGAGTAGCAAAATTAATGCACCATTTTCTCCCGAATAGCTTCCACCCATTCGTACAAGGTTGAGCTACTACTTCATTCGCCATGATATCAGAACCATGCTCTTCTTCGGTTAAAGCACATGCCGTGATATCACCTCGACGTAAAGATTCTGCCAAATCTTTTTTCTGACGTTCATTTCCTGCTATCCAAAGGGGTAAGGCCCCCAAAAAGGATAAGCCTAAGGCAATACCAGTGGTTAAATCACGTCGACATAGTGATTTTGCTAAAAAAAATGCGACATCGAGTGAAACAAACCGCCCGCCAAGATGTTGAGGGATGAGGTACTCCATAAACCCCCACTGCTGAATGAATCCAATTAGCGGCCAGGCAAGTTCCTCTTGCTCATCATAGTGCAAGATTTCTTGAAAATTGACTGGGCTATCCTGTTTGGCAGGATTCCCTAAATAAGTTTCGAATAAATGAATTAATTGCAGCAAATCATGGTAAAAAGACATAATAATCCTTCTACTTGAGGAGAACGTATTTCATACAATAGAATGCCGTGCAACCGCCAGATCATCCATTTTGCGGTATAAATACTCCAAATATTGGGTCAATCTTCCTCGTATTTGTTGAGGAGCAATAATTTCATCGATTAAACCAGACATATAAGCATCCGCTAAAGAAGGATCAAGATTCTGCGCATCAGTTACCTGATGTTTCGTCTCAATAGATACTTGTCCATCCGTACTTTGAACTTTTTTCGTAGTCTCTTTGCCCATCACTCCAAGGGTTGCAGTCTCTAAAGCCAAAACCAAATCCCCTTGTTGCGATGCAGTTTGCATCATCAGAAACGCTGCAGCTCCATAACATTTACGAACAATCACGCTCATCCTGGGTACACGAGTTTGCATCGCAGCACATAACCTCGCTCCATGCTGTAATAATCCTTTTTGCTCTTCGCGTTTTCCAGGCATAAATCCAGGAACATCAATTAAAGTAAGTACTGGAATACGATATGCGTCACATATTCGAATAAATTTAGCTGCTTTTTGTGCTGCATCTGAATCAATGGCTCCACTAAAACGAATGCTCTGATTTGCAACAATACCCACTGCATACCCATGAATATGGACAAAAGCACAAATCATAGCCTGGCCATAGGCGCTTTTGTATTGCCATACTTCAGAGTTATCCACAATTGCTTGAATCAATTCGAGCATATTAAATGGCACTCTGGGATCAGACGGTATATTGGGCAAGGGATGCGAAGGCTCCTGAACGGAATGTACAGGAGGACATTCTTCACTATGTGAGGGAAAAAAATTAAGCATGGTTTTAACATGATTGATTTGCGCATTGATACTGTCATCGACAAAATCAGCAATGCCTGTAGTACTCGCATGCATCGCGGTACCGCCCAATTCACTCATACTGACTTTTTCACCGATTGCTTGGTGCACTACCATAGGGCTGGTTACCATCAGATAACTACGATGCTTGTTAAAAAAAAGCAAATCCATCAATACCGCAGAATAAGCAGGCGCTCCAAGAGTTGGGGCAACAAGCACTGCAAATTGTGGAACCATACCTGACAAGTTGATGTTACGGGCAATAATTTGCGTGTATTCATCACCGCTTAATAAGTTTTCCTCCAAAGAAATACCAGGAGACGCTAAAAATGCGATGATAGGAATTTGTAACTCTTTGGCTCTATCCATGAGGCGTAGAATTTTTTTTGCGCCTTGGCTGGTAATGTATCCTCGGTTCACTGAATTATTATGGGCGTATACGGCTACTGGCCTTTGATTTACTTTAGCTAAACCCGTAATTACTTCAGCCCCAAATTGCACATGAGACTGATTATTCATGGCATAATCTGTAAGTAATGGAAGAAAACTGTGTTCATCAATAAGATTTTCTATCCATTTCATCGTGGTTTTATCAACAGACGATGAGGACATATTTGCACTCAACTTTAATTAAAATTTATATAAAATATACACTTCGTCACTATCAGGGTCAATTTTCCTAAAAAATCAGCTATAATTTAGGCTCATTGAATTCATAGTGTACTCGAAAATAAAAGCAAACGAAAAAACAATTTAAAGGTAATGTATGGAAATTTTGCATCCCCACATCCGTTTTGATATTACAGCTGCAACTCGCGTTCTTCCAGATTCTCCCCCTGTTACGAATCTGGAAATTTTACAAAACTTCCCACGAACATCAGGTCACTCTTTATCTTTTTTAGAAAAATTTGCTGAAAAAATCGGTGAAGAATTTGGTTTTTATTCCCGCTATTGGTGCCATAAGCCTTGGGAATCTTTAGATAACTCCAGGGAATTGACTGCTGAATCATTAGCTTCTGAAGCAGTACAAAAACTGTTTGCAGGTTATGACTCAAAAAAAATACATGCTCTTTTATTAGGATCAACTACCAATAAACGATTTACGGGTTCACAAGCAGCAGCCGTTCTTGGAAATTTAGGAATAGATGCCCCTGCTTATGATTTAAAAACTGGCTGCTCGACTTCCTTATCTACACTTCATCTTGCCTATGCCTTAATGGCTTTAGGTTACACTAATGTGGTAGTCAGTTGTGCCGAAACTTTGTCCAAAGTAATTGATCCTGAAAATGAAAAAACATGGATAGGATTAGCCGATGGTGCAGCAGCTTTGCTCATGGAAAAAAAGGAAACCGGTGCATTCGCTGTTGAAAAAACTTTTTTTTCTACTGAGGGAAAATACGTTGAAGCCTTTACCACTCAAGGTGTTTTTCCACCTACCAAAGAGCAAATCGACACCATAGGCTATCATTTGATTGGCAATGAATCACTGATGAAAGAACTGGCCTATGCTAAGTACAAGCAAATACTGGATCATTTATTACCAACAGAAGAAGACCGAAAAAACATCACATGGATTATTCCTCATCAAGTGAATCGTAAATTAATTACTCAACTTCTTCAAGAGTATCAAATGAGTCACAAGACAATTATTTGGGATTCAGATACGATTGGAAATATTGGCGGCGCTTCTGTTCTTTATTCTTTAGCAAGAGCAGTAGAAGAAAAAATTTTTGATAGGCCTGGAAAGATACTCATGATGAGTGTAGGCGGCGGTCTCTCTTATGCGGGACAAGTTCTGCAATTCCATAGGGATGCTTAATGAATAAAGAGATTTTCAACTGCGTATCCCTAATTGACGCTGTTCACTATAGAGCCCTACATACACCAGACAAAGTAAGTTGCACGTTTATTAATAGAAATCTAGAAGAAAAAATAAATTATGCTGAATTGGATGAACAGGCAAGAGCCATTGCAGCGCAATTACAGGTGCAAGGAGCAAAACCTGGGGATAGAATCTTATTATTATTTTCTCCCGGGCTTCCCTTAATCCAAGCTTTTTTTGGCTGCCTTTATGCAGGTTGCATTGCTGTACCTATTTATCCACCCGCACAAGCCAAATTATTAGATAAAGCACATCGCATCATCCATAATGCAAAACCTGTATTCGTCATTATGACTGCTGATCATCTCGCTAAATTTGCTATCCTGGATCACAAAGGAAAGCCGTATTTAGATAAAGTTCCATGCTTAGCCATAGACAGAATGGAACGGCAAATAAGTGCTTTTTGGCAGCCGCCCTCTATTCGCGAACATCACATTGCTTTTCTACAGTACACCTCAGGATCCACAATGCATCCAAAAGGAGTCATTATCACGCATAGCAATTTACTGGATAACATCCAAAAGATATGCACTGCGTTTGAATTAAATGAAGAAACCATATCCTTCAGTTGGCTCCCGCCCCATCATGATATGGGATTAATAGGCTATATTTTGACTCCTATTTATGCGGGCATACCTGCCTATTTGATGTCTCCTTTTTCTTTTTTACAAAATCCCCTTTCCTGGTTACAAAACATTAGCAAATACCGGGCAACCATAAGCGGCAGCCCCAATTTTGCTTACGATTATTGTGTAAAACGGATTAAAGAAGAAAAAAAACAAGGTTTGGATCTAAGCTGCTGGCGAATTGCATCGAATGGGGCAGAACCCATTAGAAAAGAAACATTAGAGCATTTCTATCAAGCGTTTAAAAATTATGGTTTTCGTAAAAAAGCCTTTTATCCTTGTTATGGTTTGGCTGAGGCTACTTTATTAGTGACAGGAACTATTCCAGACACTACCTACCGAACGCTCTCCTTGGTTAAAGAAGAGTATCAGGCTCATCGTGTCCATTTTGCTCAGGAGGAAAACGCACAGAGTCACAATTTAGTCAGTTGCGGCAAATTTATTCAAACAGTAAAAATTGTGGATCCAGAAACACGTATGCTTTGTGATAATGAACAGATTGGTGAAATTTGGGTACATAGTGCCAGTGTAGCACAGGGCTACTGGCAACAAGATGAAGAAACATGCCATGCATTTCATGGTAAAATTGCTAATGATCCAAGCAATCAATTGTATTTAAGAACCGGCGATTTGGGGTTTGTGCATGAAGAGGAACTCTATGTGACTGGCCGCATTAAAGATTTGATTATTCTCTATGGAAAAAACCATTATCCGCAAGACATAGAATATTCTATTCTCCATGCCCAAATCCATAAATCTCTAGGTAAATGCGCTGCTTTTGTCATGCAAACAGATCATGAATATGAACTCACTGTCATGTGTGAGGTAAAAAACCGTTTTATGTCGCCTGAAGAACAAGATTCTTTATTCAATACTATTTTTGAACTGATTTATCAGACCCATCAACTCGAAATTCATCATATTATTTTTGTCCCCCTTAAAGCCATGCCGCATACAACCAGCGGCAAAATTCGTCGAAATTTCTGCCGGAAACATGTATTGGATAATACACTTCCTATAATCGCTTCCTGGCGGTTGAATAAGGTTGAGGGTTAAGAACATGCAATTTCTAGCTCAAGATTCGCCAAATAAAACTGCATTAAGCGTGGCAAATCAGCTTTTGAGTTTTGCTGAATTAGAAACAGCAGTCCACAAGATGTCGTTACAATTAAAAAAACTGCCCAAAGGTATATTGGTTTTATATGCAACCGCACAGCCTCTATTTGTCATTCAATTATTAGCTGCTTTACACATCGGGAAACCTGTCGCTCTTTTTGCCCATCAAGAATCAGAACAGTATAAACGGGCCATTTTAAGTACAAGTATGACCGTTGATGCTCGAGGTGAGCTCCTGGAAATTCAAGAAAATAAACAGATAAAACCTCATCCTGAACTCGCTTTGGTGCTCTTTACTTCAGGAAGCACAGGCCAAATGAAGGCAGTGCAACTTTCTCTAAAAAATATCATTGCAAATTGTCAGGCGGTTATTAAGGCGCTTGCGTTTTCTAGAATTACCGATCAATTATTATTTTTACCTTTATCGTACTCTTTTGGCCTGCTTGGGCAATTGCTCCCCGGGTTAATCGCTGGGATAAAAACACAACTCATCACGCAATTTACTGACATTAAAACACTGTTTGAAACGCATACTATTCCGCAAATGTGGAGCGGGGTTCCCTCTCATTGGGTCGCGATTCATAAAATGGCAACACTTTTTCCAGAAGCTGCCGCAAAAATAAAAGCGATTGTCTCTGCTGGAGCTCCTTTGAGCATTATATTGCGTGACAGCTTAATGCATACTTTTCCCAAAGCAATAATTTATAATAATTACGGTTTAACTGAAGCCTCCCCGCGTGTCCTGACTTATTCAAGCAAAGATCCATTATTCCTAGAAGATTTTGCCGGTTATCCAATTGGGGATTGGCAAATCCGTTTATCAGAGGACAATGAGTTACTCATTAAAGGCAGCCAACTCATGCTAGGCTATCTGGGCGAGAAAAAACAAAGCCGAATGCAAGATGGTTGGTTTTTTACTGGAGACTTGGCAGAACAATTACCTTCAGGTTTGGTGGCAATTAAAGGACGTTTGGATCATATCGTCAATATTGGTGGTGAAAAGGTCAATTTAATTGATATAGAGCATAAAATTTGCCAAATTAAAGGAATTAAAGAAGTGATTGTCATCCCTGTGCCTGATGAGTTGTATGGTATCCGTTTACTTGCATGCCTGGAGCGAGATAATTTCAGTACTACCACCACAGAACAAATACTTTGTGACCAGTTAAAACACCATTTTTTACCTAGAAAACTTCCAATTACAGTGCAATTATTGGATAAATTGCCACGTAACCAACATGGAAAACTTGATAGAAAAACACTGCTTTTAAGCCAAAAGGAAAAAAACCATGCTCACTGAACGAATTCGCAATACATTAACAAAAATTGGACTTGCCTATCCTCATCAAGATACATCCGCTTCATTGGAGCAAGGAGGTCTAGACAGCTTAATGTTAGCTTTACTCATCATCGAGTTAGAGCGGGAATTCAAAATTAAGATCCCTGTTATGCCTTTAGTAAAAGAACATTATGAATCAATAAACAGTATTGAAAAACACTTAATTGAGCTGGGGGCACAATGAATATTTTGATTACTGGCGGCTCATCGGATATCGCTCAAGCCATAGTCAAGCGACGACTGCAATTAGGTGATACAATCACTATTACCAGTTCCAGCAAGGAGAGTCTAAACAAAACATTGGAGCATTATAAACACCACGAAATGCAGGTTCATGGTTTGGTATATCATTTTTCCAATCCGGAAGCCAGCAAGGAAGAATTGCAAAACCTACTGCAGGAACCTTTAGATGGTGTCATTCTCAACGCGTTTACACGGGTGAGTCAACTACGAAAATTACACGCATTATCCTATCCTGCATTACGTACTTACATCGACGATAATTTGCATGGCAATATCTGGTTAATTCATCACTTATTACCTGCTTTATTAGCCAATAAATTTGGACGATTGATTCTGATTTCCAGCCTTTCTGCAATTACAGGAACCAGTCGGTATGGGGCTTATTGCGCAACCAAAGCGGCGCTTGAAGGATTATTTTTAAATCTTGCAGTAGATTATAGTGCCAATAATATTTTATCCAATATTGTGCGTGTTGGTTTAGTTAAAACATCAAGAACCGAGCAATTCTGGAAAAAATCTGCTTATCAAGAAAAAATGGCACAAATTATTCCTCAAGGCATGATGGGAGAGGCGGCACAAATCGCAGAGGCGATGGATCCCTTATTATCCAAAACCTCATTTATGACAGGCTCTGTCATTACTGTAAGCGGCGGTTTACCGCTCATGCGTTCTGAAGGAATATTATCATCATGAATTTGTTGCGTGCTGAAAAAAACATATACCTCAAAGGTCCTTTTACCGCATTGCCTGAGAGGATTGTGAGTAATCAAGAAGTGCTTAATTGGATGAATAGTACACAAAGTCCAACTCTGGTAAGCTTCTCGACAGGGATTAGAAACAGACGCTGGGTCAATGAAGATCAGGCATGCAGTGATTTGGCTGTATTGGCGGCAGAAAAGCTGTTTGCCGCAAAACCGGCAGAAAAAAATAAAATCAATCAAATTATTTTAGCAACGATATCAGGAGACTATCTTGCACCGCCAACCAGTCCCCTAGTACAGCACCGACTTGGATTACAGAACACAGGGGCTTTTGATATTGGAGCAGCCTGTGCCGGTTTTGTAGTTGGTTTGCATACAAGTGCAGCCATCACACAAGCAAGTATGGGTGCCATCTTATTAATTGCCAGCGAGATCCGCTCCAAATTTTTAAATAAAAATAATTTTGCCACCAGTGTTCTCTTTGGTGATGGAGCAGCTGCATGTGTTGTGTCTACCAATAAAGAAAATGCAGAATTTCGTTTTATTGCCTCCGCTTTATTTGCTGACGGCGAAGTCAGCGATACGGTATCTACCCCTGCAGGAGGTTCACGCCTACCTGCAGCACATTGCCAAGACCCTGAACTGTTTTACATCACGATTAAAGAAAATACCGCCCTATTTGTCAAAGCAGTGCATGGTATGGTTGATGGGGCAGAAGAATTCCTCAAAGCATTAAATCTTACTACTGCGGATATCCAATGGTTGGTCCCGCATCAAGGAAATAAAAATTTAGTTTTATCTGTTGCAAAACAATTAGGTTTTCCTGAAGAACGTATTGTTAAAACCGTGGAAGAAACGGGTAATACTTCCGGATCAAGTGTGGGTATCGCTCTGGATTTTCTTCGTGAACATACACCTATCAAAGCAAAAGATAAAGTGTTATTAGTTGCTGCAGGTGGAGGCGGTATTGCCGCTTGTGCGCTTTTGGAAGTCATTTAATGTATTGTAGCCTGGGTGCAGCGAAGCGAAACCCGGGTTTGAAATGACCAATTTTCCCGGGTTCCGCTTCGCTGCACCCAGGCTACAATCCCAAACGATAGTTTGTTTTTTATTAAAAACTTAATTTAGAACTAAACCAAAACTCGGCTAACGGTGTTCCTTTATAATGCGCCAAATGAAAATTAAAAAATTCTTTCGCTGCGTTTTTTTTATTGCTTTGTAATAAACAAAGCAAATAAGTCTGTGCAATGATTTCTGACTGTGCATCACTGCCACCAATTTCAGTGTACCTGGAAATACAAGGAGCCATTAAATCGCAGGCTACTTGAAAATCATTATTAACAAAAGCATGAATCCCTTTGCTCAAAGGTAAGATAACTGAAAACCACAGCGATTGATTATATCCCTTCACTAAGGTTTGAGCATAAGTTTCAATTGCTGCCAGGGATTTCTGAACTTCGTTCTCTTGACCTAAGCGGGTGAGACAATATACATAATGGACTGTGTTAAAACCGGTATAATGCATCAAAGGGTTTTTATCAAGATAACTTGCAAGAACATTAAATTGCTCTAATTGCGGCAGCCCAGCCATGTCGAGACGCCATAATAATGAGATGGCATCTATTTGTTCAGTAATGATTTGGGGGCAGGTACCAAAAATAACAGGATATAAGTCCATTACCTTATCAACTTGTCGTAATGCAAGGTAAAATAAAGCCAAATGCCAACTGTTATGTCCACGAAGAAGTGTTGAGATCTGCTCCCAGCTCTCCCGGAACGTTTCTAAAGCTGCTATTCCTTTTGCACTATTCGTTGTGTTGAGATAGATATGAGCTAGAGTATGATGCGCCCAAGGTGTAAGTGGTTCGATGAGCAAGGCCTGTTCTGCCAAACGTTGCGCATCTGATATATGTCCTGCCAATTCCGCTGCAAAAGAATGCATGGCTAAAAAGTGGGATTCATCCTGATTATGTGCTGCTATTCGTTCGCAAAATTTCAAATAATGATGGCCGTGGTAAGCTTGTCCCGAACAATAAAATAACCATTCAGCAAACTTTGCTGCTAAAGTATCGCGCGGATATAAAGCCGTTAAAGCCTCTAAAATAGTTAAAGCACTTTCATACTCCAAATTCATCCATGCTTTAACCGCCTGATAAGTCAGTTTTTCTCTTAAATTAACTGAATACAATAATTTTTCAGCGTGCATTAAATGTTCTTTTGCTAAAACAGTGTCTGGATCAGTCTGGGCATAAAGATAAAATGCAGCAGTATAAACTTGGAGGAGTAAATTATCAGGATTAGTTTTGACTGCATCTAAAATAAAATAAGGCTCCTTGCCTGCGGCTAAGACTTGTTGATGAAAGTGATTGATGCTTTCTATAACCTGCAATGACTGAGTCGTTACTGATAAGCCACGATTTGTTTCCATTTTTTTCCTGATGGAGATTCACTTTCTTCTTTTATTATATATCTCTTTAAGAGAAATAGAATTAAACAAAATAACTCAAAAAAATAAGAACAACGATATGATTCAATTGCATCAAGCAGAGTCATCGAATAATCTAATGACTCAAATAAAAAAGGGACAAAAATATGAAGAGTCAAAAAGAATTATTCGAATTTTTATGCGAATTAATTGATGTACAAATTAAAAAATATGCTTCATTAGCAAAATTTGGTGTTGGTCCAGATGCACGTCTTAATGCAAAACTTGTTTTCGGGGAAGTGAATGAATTATTGACGTTTGCTGAGCAACTAATAGAAGACTTAGAAAATCCAAAACAGGGTAGCGCGGCTCAAGAACATTTTACTTCTCTTTTTAGTCAAACAAAATTTTATATTGAACAAGAATATGTAAGAGCTTATGCAGGATGGTTGCTTTCTGAAAATAACATCCACTCGGAAGTTAAAGAACGGGTAGAAGAACAATTAAAGCAACTCACGCAAATAGGACAATCAGCACAAATTGACAGTTCTATACCTTCCAAACCACTAACTGAGGTACAAGAACAATGTGAATATGACAGCATCGCCATTGCTTTTCGTATTTTAGATTTAGCTAAAAACGTCAAAGAGAATCCAGAAATAGAACTCCCTAGTAACATACCGCTACACGCGCGTAACATATTAAAACAAAATGCTATAACTCGCTATCGCGTAGAAGAGTTTGCGAAACCAATCGAGGAGCTCCATAAAAAATATAATGAATTTTTAGGCCAGTCGAAACTCAAAAAGAGTAATGATGTGTTATCAAAAGAAGACGCTCAATCCCATCAAAAAACGCATAAAGAAAAATGGGAAAATTTATTTAATCGTTATAAGAGCATTGAACCTTCTTCACAATTGTTCTCTCCCGATCATGAATGGTATAAGGTTGCCCTTCCTGAAAAAAAGAAGTCTGAGATGGGCTATTCCTCACGAAACCTTATGCTATTTGGCGGAATCGCTATAACTGGCGTTGTAGCAATTTATATGCTTATGTCTTATTTCATGCAATTAGATGATGAGAACTCTTTAAGTTCTGTCTTGAAATTCTAATTAGGGTTGTAGCCTGGGTGAAGGCGTAGCCGTAACCCAGGTTCAGGATTTATTTATGAGAAAAGATGTCAAATCCATATGAACAAAAAAAACAGTTACGCCTGGGTAAACGCAAACAAATCTTTATAAGTATGAAAATTCATCGCATCCTCTTCAGTCACTGTTAAATTATATTCTTCACTAAGAATAGCCAGTAACTCAACGATTTTTAAAGAATCTAAATGCAAGTCTTCGATTAGCGCCGTATCATTATGAATTTCTTCTGCTTTCGTACCTGATAATTTGGATATAATATTTTTTAATTCTGTCTCAGTAATTTTCATAAACAACACCTCTTAATGATCTTTTGAGGCCAGATAATACCATGAAGCGAGGGAACCTAAGCCTAAAATAAGTAAGATTATAGCTAAAGAGAGTTGGCCATACCATTCACCTAGAGCAATAATCCCGCTTGACAAGGCAGCGCTTAAGTCTTGCATGCATGCATATAGTGCCCCTACTGTTCCCGCCATATGAGGAAATGGATGAAAAGCCCCCGCAAATGCATTGATAAAAGTAAACCCCATCCCCATGCTAAATAATGATACAGGAATCATGATGGAGAGCACATTCTTCAATCCTATGAGGGACAAAAATAGCATGGTAAAACCGCCTATTATCATAAAAACAATTCCAATAAATACCATGTAGGAAACACCTTTTCTCATCACCATTTGGCTATTAATTATTCCGCTCACACAAATTGCACCAGCAATAAAAATGGTCAATTGACCAAACTCTATAGGACTAAGACCTAATGTATCCTGAAAAAGAAAAGGAGCAATCGCGAGGTAGCCAATTATACCCGCGGAAGCAAGACAGGCGCATAATGCATAGCCTAAAAATACTTTAGATTTTAATAAGGTTAAATAATTATCGCGCATAACTCTGAATTGAGTTGCATGAGGGTTAAGATTTTTATTTGTTTCAGGTAGAGTGCATAACGCCAAGATCCATATAACGATACCAAATACGAGCAAAAATAAAAAATTGATACGCCATCCAAAATGTTCCTGGATATATCCCCCTAAAACTGGAGATGCCACCATAATAAAAACACTCACAATCCCTACATAAGAACCTATTTTAGATAAAATTCTGTCAGTAAAAAGATCGCGAACTAGAGAGCGGCCTACAGAGCCACAACATCCAATGCCAAATCCCTGAATAAAACGGCCAATAATCAAGACTAAAACAGATGGAGCAAGAAAACAGCATAAGCTGCCTAAGATACTTAGGCCGACACCAAATATAAGAGGCGGTTTACGACCAATTTTATCCGATAAAGGACCATAAAATACATGGGAAATACTCAAACCCAGCATAAAAAGAGATAAGGTTAATTGAATGGATGCTTCATTACTGTGAAACTCTTTAGTAATGGCAGGTAATGAAGGAACATACTGATCAGTAGTCATCTGCATCAAGATCATGAGCATTAAAATAACAAAAATCAGCAAAGGTTGTAACGAAATCTGTTGAACATCATTTTCTTTGTGCATCAAAAAACCCTTTTCAACTTCTGGATTAATGCCCTACTCTAAACTAAGTCCATGGTGCAATCACACCATGCTTAGTCCCAAAATAATCAAACAACAAATAAAACCAATAAACCACGTAATTGATCTTAAGGAAGCCATATCCATTAAATAAAAATAGCTATAAATAACTCGAGAAACGATAAAAATAATCGCCAAAATTTGAATGGTTATTCCGATGTGATGAGTGGCTATTGCAGTTAATACAGCAGTCGCAAATACAATCAACGATTCGAAACTGTTTTGATGCGCTGCAACTGCTCGCGCGCCCATTCCTTGTAATCTTGCCTGTTGCGCTCGTGGATAATGATTATCATATTTCCCTTCTTTTTGCATAAAATTAGCAACAACAAGCTTGAGAAAATAAGGGAACAATATCGCAATGAACAAACAAATAATTAAAGTGGTCATAGGCAATTTTTCCTGCTAGTAATGGCTCACAT
Source organism: Legionella bozemanae (assembly GCF_001648595.1). GTDB lineage: Bacteria > Pseudomonadota > Gammaproteobacteria > Legionellales > Legionellaceae > Legionella > Legionella bozemanae. The sequence goes on from NZ_LBAW01000004.1 coordinate 243,045, forward strand.
CTTCTATAAAAAATCATCATAGCCTGGGACAACAATGCACAACCCGGGTTACAAAAAAATTTAAATGAGCTCCTGTTTACAGCCCCTAAGGGTAGATTATTACTTCTAATTACTAAAAACGAAACCATAATAGCGAGAATATTCACCCAGCACAATGACTCATATCTCCCCTATTCAATAAGGAAAATAGTACTTTCTACCAATTAATTTCTTCTGCTATGATGAATTTATCGAGTTGTTATCATTTAAAGGATTGTATTATGGTGCAAGATGAGTCAAAAAAAAAATCGAAAGGGCATATCGTCTTATCCTCACATCCATCTGGGCATACCGCTGCACCGCTAAAAATAAAATGGGGGGCAGAAAACCCTAAAGAGCGCGGCCCGGTAATTGCCTCACTTACGAATATAAAAAATCGTAATGCCGTCGGCACACACTCTGGCTCATACTCAGTTTATCGAGCACTGGCGGTTGCTGCCGGAGTGTTGGATTCCGAGCATGTACCGGACCTTACTGATACTACGCCCCCTGTAGACATTGGCCCACATCCCCAATGGAACGATACCCAGAAAATCATCTCCCTCGATCCGTGGGGGCATCTTGTTGCCAGTGTATTCTCGGAAGAAATTCAAGCAGGATATGATATTCGCCCTACAATAGCAGTTACCAAAGCACATATTAATATTCCTGAGTTGCATACAGCCATCCAAAAAGGCCGCCTCAAACCTGATGGAAAAATATTAAAAGAGTCAGGTGATGTCGCGGTCACTAAAGTCGCTGTGGAACCGGTTTGGTATTTGCCTGGAATTGCCGAACGTTTTGGAATTTCAGAATCACTTTTACGTCGTACCTTATTTGAGCAAACAGCCGGGATGTTCCCCGAATTGGTAACACGTTCTGATTTCGATGTTTTTTTACCACCTATAGGTGGATTAACCGCCTATTTTTTTGGTGATGTAACCACCATCCACGATCCCAAAATTGAGCTTACCTGTCGTATTCATGATGAGTGCAATGGTTCTGATGTATTTGGCTCCGATATTTGTACCTGTCGGCCCTATTTGGTACATGGGATTGAATTATCTATTGAATCTGCCCAGAAAGGTGGCGCTGGTTTGATTGTTTATAATCGAAAAGAAGGAAGAGCTTTGGGCGAAGTGACCAAATTTTTAGTCTATAACGCTCGCAAAAGGCAGAAAGGTGGAGATACTGCTGCTAAGTACTTTGAAAGAACAGAGTGTGTCGCAGGAGTCCAAGACATGCGCTTCCAAGAACTCATGTCGGATATTTTACATTGGCTTGGCATTACCAAGATTCATCGTTTTGTTTCCATGTCCAATATGAAATATGATGCGTTACTCAAATCAGGAATTCATGTTGTAGAACGGGTAACCATTCCCGATGAACTCATTCCTCTTGATGCACAAGTAGAAATGAATGCCAAACGTGCAGCAGGCTATTATTCACCTGATCGAATCGTTGATATTAATGAATTAGCGAAAACCAAAGGACGTGATCTTAATGAGTAATGAACAAGAAATTGCCCGAGTATTAACCACATTAAGGGAGCCTCGTACTATACGCGTACGCTCCCAAGCTATTTTAGAGCGAGTCAAACAGGGCCAATCAGCATACTTTTCCATAGACCCAGAGAAAATGACCTCTACAGCTTCATTTGTCATCGAAGTTATTCAGGATAATTATCCAAATCTTGATATTCCATACCACAGTCGTTGGCGTCATTTTGAAGCAGGGAACATTAATCGAATAAAAAAAATGCAGGAACAATTAGGGACCTTATCTGCAGATGAATGGGGTAAAATTCTTTACGAACTGGTTATCATTAGTGTATTCCTAGATGCAGGCGCTGGCCAATACTGGCGTTATAAAGAGTCTGAATCAGGAATCGAATATTCGCGCTCCGAAGGTCTTGCCCTAGCAAGCCTATCTCTTTATCAAAAAGGAATGTTTAGTGCGCATCCATCTCAACCGTTGCGAGTGGACGCGGAGCGTTTATTGGCTTTTAATGAAGCCGATCTACGTGATGGTTTTCAAGTCACTGCTAAAAATCCTTTAGAGGGTCTTTCCGGACGAGTTGCATTGCTGAATCGACTCGGTGCGTTAATACAACAGGACGAACATCATTTTGGAAAAGAAAGCCGCTTAGGTAACTTTTATACTTACATGAGTTCTTTAGCAGCAAATAACCTACTTACTGCATCGCAGATTTTTCATGAAGTGCTCGATGCATTTACTGAAATATGGCCAACAAGACTGCTCTTTCATGGAATCCCGCTTGGGGATGTGTGGCGATATAACGCATTAAAATCAAATGAATCTGGGTCGGAATACATCCCATTTCATAAATTATCTCAATGGTTAACTTATTCTTTGATTGAACCCTTGGAACAAGCAGGAATTACAGTGACTCATCTGGAAGAACTTACTGGTTTGCCAGAATATCGAAATGGCGGTTTACTCATCGATTGTGGGTTGCTGCAAATTAAAAATAAGAAAATTCTGGAAGAAGCACTCCCGCCAGATGCAGAAGCGATTGTAGAATGGCGTGCGCTAACCGTTACACTATTGGATGAATTAGCCGCGTTAATCAGAAAAAAACTGCAAAAAAGTGCCAAAGAACTTCCTTTGGCTAAAATTTTGCAAGGAGGCACCTGGGAAGCAGGGCGACGAATTGCCAAACAAAAACGCTCCCAAGGTATTCCACCTATTCAGATTATTAGTGATGGCACCGTCTTTTAATTTAAAGCATATGTAAGCCTGGGTAAAGGCGCGCAAACCATAACCCGGGTTTTCTAATCATGATTTCCCGGGCTTCGCTTTACCCAGGCTACATTTTTCACATAAGACCGCGTTTTTGGAGTTAAAATGAATAATCAACACGTTGTTGTAGTGCAACATCCATTAATTCAGCATAAGCTAACCATTATGCGTCAAAAAGATACCAGCACCGTTAAATTTCGCACATTAATGCATGAAATCAGTATGCTGCTTGCTTATGAAATCACTCGTGATTTGGAAATGGAATATGAAGAAATCGAAACACCTTTAGCCATCATGCAATCACCGGTTTTAAAAGGTAAAAAAATGGTTTTTGTTTCAATTTTGCGCGCGGGGAATGGTTTAGTCGATGGCATGTTACAACTTGTACCTACAGCACGAATTGGCCATATTGGCTTGTACCGTGATCCTAAAACCTTAGAAGCTGTTGAGTACTATATTAAGCTTCCAGAACATACTCGAGATCGTGATGTCATTGTAGTTGATCCCATGTTGGCGACTGGAAATTCAGCAATCGCTGCGGTCAAGGAAATTAAGGCAATCGAGCCTAAATCCATCAAATTTCTCTGCCTGCTTGCCTCTCCAGAAGGAATAGCAGCATTTCATGAAGAGCATCCAGAGGTCCCTATTTTTACGGCAGCCATAGACCAGCAGCTCAATGAAAAAGGCTATATTATCCCAGGATTAGGTGATGCAGGAGACAGACTTTATGGCACAAAACTGGAGTATTAGTCACTAAATAACAAGGAAATATACATAGGACATCCTCAGTACAAAAGCAAATTTTGTTGAAATATTGGATTCGCAGTGTTAATATTGAACATTGTGCTCGGTATTATATAAAGGATGTTTTAATGTCATCAAATGAATCTGCAGCAATACTTTCACCTCTGGCAGTAAATAAAAAGTATTCATGGGCAAAACATGATACCGTTTGGATGTTAAGTCTTTACGGTACTGCTGTAGGTGCTGGCACCCTTTTTCTTCCAATAGATGCCGGACTTAATGGGATTTGGCCCTTAATCATCATGGCTGTACTTGCCTTTCCCATGACATACTTTTCGCATAGAGCACTATGCCGTTTTGTTTTATCAGGTTCTTCTACTCAGAATGACATTACCGATGTGGTTGAAGAACATTTTGGTACTTTTGCAGGAAGGATACTGACTGGTTTATATTTTTTTGCAATTTACCCCATCTTATTAATGTATAGCGTAGCAATTACGAATACTACTGAAAGCTTTCTTGTGAATCAGCTAGGTATGTCCGCCCCCCCAAGGGCGCTTTTATCCATAATCCTTATCCTTGCGCTCATGGCTATAGTCCGCTTTGGACAGGAAATTATTGTCAAGTCCATGTCTTTATTGGTCTATCCTTTTGCAACTATATTATTGTTTTTATCTGTTTATTTAATTCCCAACTGGAATAATGCCATCTTACAACAAACCAACTCATTGCATGCTAATGGAGGACATGGACTGTTAATGACTGTATGGTTAGTCATTCCAGTCATGGTATTTTCTTTTAATCATTCACCAATTATTTCTTCTTTTGCTGTCAATCAAAAACAGCAATATGGAATTGATGCAGATAGTAATAGTACAGCGATCATGCGTTACAGTCATTTGCTCATGGTCTTTTCAGTGATGTTCTTTGTATTCAGTTGTGTTTTGAGCCTTTCACCTCAAGACCTTTTACAAGCGAAACAACAAAACATTTCTATCCTGTCTTATTTAGCAAATCATTTTAAAACACCTCTGATTGCTTGTATCGCTCCTATTATTGCCTTTATTGCGATTTCCAAATCCTTTTTAGGGCATTATTTAGGTGCTAAAGAAGGTTTAAGCAGCATTATTGTAAACCTGTTAAAACCAACAGGAAAAACGATAAGTCAATGCAAACTGCAACGCGTCATTGAAATTTTTATGGTTCTCACGTGTTGGATTGTAGCCACTATAAACCCCAACATCTTAAAAATGATAGAAACCCTGGGTGGGCCTGTTATTGCTATCTTATTATTTATTATGCCTATGTATGCAATTGCCAAAGTTCCGGCAATGAAAAAATATAAAACAGATCGTGTCAGTAATGTATTCACAACAATCATGGGTATTATCGCTATCTCAGCAATATTGTATGGCTTGCTGTAAAATGGATCGCAGCCTTCACATTGAACTCTACTCCGACGTCCCGCGGCTTGTCCGCGGGATCCAGAAGATCTGCGCTAAAACACTAGCCCCCGCGGACAAGTTGCGGGGCGTAGGCAGGGATGTGCTCAAAAGACAGGGTACTTCACTCCAGTTACATTAATGACACGTATAACACATTAACTCCTATTTTCATTCCTACCAAAATATGAAACAATTCATAACAATTTTTATTCAATACTATTTCGATGCACGTTGAATTTCACCACATACCCATAGAAAACATTCAAGCGGGACAATATCAACCCAGACAAGATTTTAATGACACCACATTAAAAGAACTCGCTCAATCAATTGCATCACAAGGTTTAATTGAACCGCTAATCGTCAGATCAATCGCAAAACAACGTTATGAAATTATCGCCGGCGAAAGAAGATGGCGCGCCGCAAAAATAGCGGGATTACAAACTGTTCCTTGCCTCGTCGGAAATTATAGTGATAAACAAGCATGCGCCCTCACTCTAATAGAAAATATTCAACGAGAAGATTTAAACTTGATTGAAGAAGCAAGTGCTTATCGACGTTTGATTGATGAGTTTCATTATCATCAAGATGAAATAGCTACTTTAGTAGGGAAATCACGCAGCCATATTGCCAATATTATTCGGTTATTGGGTTTAAGTGAACAAATAAAAAATTTAATTCGCAATAAAACCTTGTCATTGGGTCATGCGCGGGTTCTTGTAGGGTTAGAACCAACCCATCAGGAATATTTAGCGAAACAAACCATAACGCAACAATGGTCAGTAAGACAGTTAGAACATGCGGTAAAAATACAAAAAAATAAAGAATGCTCTCCGTCACAAAATGCAAAAAGAGATCGAGACATTGAGCGGCTCCAATCCGTATTAGGAGAACAATTAGGGGCACCAGTACAAATAATAAACGATAATGGTGATGGCGGATGGTTACAAGTTAAATTTTTTGATAATGATACGCTTGCGGGACTTTTGGAGCGATTAGGCTTGCGATATGATTAGACGATGGTTAGCAATTTTCTATTTTGCATATGATAAAACAAAAGGAACGACATCAATGAAAAGGATGTTTACTGGCGCATTTTTATTAGCATTATCCACGCTATCATATGGTATCAGCATTCAAGGCGAAGTAGATAAATTAATTAGCCGCGTCAATCCAAATGTTAATCTTGGAGCTGTCGTTCTTGACCTCACTTCTGGACAAACGCTCTATCGCCGCAATGCAGGACGTTTGTATATCCCTGCAAGCAACATGAAGCTTTTTTCTGAAGCAGCTGCATTAATGGTACTTGGTCCAGATTATCGTTTTGAAAATCGATTAAGTATGAGCGCAGGAAAAATACAACAGGGAATACTCCAAGGAAATGTTTATGTGCAACTAAGTGGTGATCCTTCATTTAATCGTAATGATTTAAAAGCACTGCTTTCCTCATTGAAAGAATGGAATATCAATACCATTCAAGGTAATGTATACATCGACAGCAGCCTCGCACAAGTTGATCCCTATCCTCCTGGCTGGCTCGCTTCTGATTTGTCTTACAGCTATGGTGCACCAAATGCCCCGGTCATGGTTGACTCCAACCGCTTGACTGTTACCGTAAATCCAGGAGCTCAAGCTGGAGACCCTGCGATTGTTGAAGTAGATGATGGTGGTGGTGCTATCGTATTAAATAATCAGGTAACAACAAAACCAAATGCCAAAGGTTGTGGCGTGGGTTTTAGTTTGGATCAAGACAATCATTTAACTGTCCGTGGTTGTGTCGGAGTTGGTCAATGGGCAATACAACAACGTTTGGCTATAAAAAATCCTTTAATGTATGCCCAAGGCATGATCAAAACTCAATTGGCAAAAGATGCTATTCAACTCAATGGCGAGGTACAATTAGGAAAAACTCCCGCAGGTTCTTTATTAATTGCAACACAACACTCTAAGCCCGTGTCACAACTGATGGCAGATACTTTAAAACCATCTGATAATCTCTACGCAGACAGTTTGTATTTGCATGCAGCAGAAAAACTCAAAGGAGCACCAGTTAATTGGCGAGATGCTGAACCCTTGATTAAGAACTTTTTACAATCACAAACAGGAATCGATTTTACTAATGCGATTTTTACGGATGGGTCAGGCTTATCGCGCTACAGCCTAGTTACTCCAGAGCAAACCATCTCGCTATTAAAGTTTTTATATCAACGTTTTCCTTTATCTTATGAATACATATCGGCATTACCTATATCCGGACGTGACGGAACTTTGCAAAAAAGATTCCGTATCCCCACACAACAGGGTTTTGTTCGTGCTAAAACAGGTACTATGACTGGAATAAATAGTCTTTCAGGATATTTATATACTGCCAATGGCCATACATTGGCATTTGCAATGTATGTCAACAGACAACCAGGTAAAGCCTCTGGACCTGGACGCCCTGTATTGGATGCTTTATGCACTTATTTCTTGCAAAAGAACCCGGACAGCAATAGTTTGAGTCGAATTTTTTCACCTCATCAACGTATTAGTTTCCAATCAAATCCTACCCAAGCCGAAAAACAAAAAGCACATCAGGCTAAATGGAGGCGTTTGGAATCCGCACTACGAACTGCTTTGAAGGGTCAATCTGTAAATATAATATATCGAGGCAATGAACTTATAGTAAACGATAACCAGGCCGCTCCTGAAAAGGTATGGTCCGCACTACAAGCCGTGGTAAAGAAATATCCTTTTGGAGTGATGTTATCCTCCAATACTCTATCGATTAATCCCTCAGGTAGTCCTGCCCTACTCTGGGTGCAAACAGATACTCCCAATCAGGTACAAAGAACCTGGAGTATTCGTGAAGCAGCTTAGGAATGCATTGTCGTGAAACAAAGTAAAACTTGGGAATTGAAAGGCCACAAAATTTTCGAGTCTGATTAGGATCAAAACAATATCCGGACGTAAACCACAATGGAGATTCAATTGAATTCGCTCTTTAAGATTGCTCTACTGATTTTTTGCTTTTTTCATTCTGTATATGCAACACCAAGCTTTTTAACAATTAGTGATATTCATTACGGCAGCAATAACTCATCACGTGATGGAGAGGATACCGGCCCCGAATTTCTGAAAATCACGATGAAAGCGTATGAAAAATTAAGCCAAAAAGTAGACTTTATTCTTTGTTTAGGTGACTTACCCACTCATTCCTTATTTAACATATCTAAAAAAGGAGAATTTGAAAAAACGGTATTTGATGAATTATATAAAAACGATAAAGATTTAAAACCCATTTTTTATATTACTGGGAATAACGATTCCTTACTGGGTAATTATCAACCCTTCGAATCACATGGTGTTTCCCCGTTAAATTTTGCCAAGGGATGGAATGGTGCTTGTGCTCATTGCAAAGGATTAATTATTGATGGCAACCACATGTATCACGATGGGTATTATTCCAGTTACGTGATACCAGGAAATAAAAAAATTATTTTAATTGCCCTAAATGCCACTCAATGGGCAAATACGCCCATATTTGCAAAATATCCGAATCAGAAACATGATGCTTTAATTCAGCTTTCTTGGCTAAATCAACAATTAAAGACACATCATGCCAAACAACTATTAATTGCCATGCATGAGCCACCTGGAACTTCATATAGAGGACAACCCATTTGGCATAAAACGTACTTACAGGAATTTATAAAAATATTAAATAACAACAAAAAATCATATGGAGAAATTACTCTCCTCACATCGCACACGCATATGGATGAGATCAGAAAAATTCATCTAGATGATGGGAGCAATGTCTATGCCTTTTCTACGCCAGCGATTAGTCGTATCCATCATAATTACCCAGGTATGAAAGTTTTTAGCATGGATAATAATCTGAAAATTAATAATTTTACTACTTATTATACGAGCAATCTCAACAGTTGGAAAAACCAGCAATACCAAGCGCTCCACTCCCCACGTGCTATTTTTCCGCGGTGTCACCACAAAATATTATCGCAATGCCTTAGTACATTAAATACTGAACAAGTATGTAATCATTTAGATAAGGGTTTGTTTTATGGAGTAAAAAGTTCCAAAGTACCACGTCATGAATGCAACACAATATATAGCGTCATCCACTAAAGTAACGTGAAGTGCAAGAGTGTACACAAGTACATGACTGAGCCGAACGAGCTTGTAACGAAGTATAGAACTTAATGGGTGGCGCTATGTCAAGTTTTCACTCATTGACAAATCTGTAAATCAATTCTAACGTTGGTATCAGTTATCATTAAAGGACCTAAATATGAAAGCACTTTATACAGCAACAGCACGTACGCACGGTGGACGAAATGGCCATATAGAAACTTCTGATGGTTTATTAAGGCTGGACTTAGCGAAACCCAAAGAATTAGGTGGTCAAGGCGACGGTACCAATCCGGAAGAATTATTTGCCGCAGGTTATTCCGCATGTTTTGAGAGTGCTATGCGTCATGTTGCCAGTTTACAGAAAATCCCTCTACAAGATGCCTCAATTCTTTCTCAAGTTTCTTTATACCCCACACCAGAAAAAGGATATAAGCTTGGGGTTGAAATGCATGCTCATATTGTGGGTTTAAGTCAAAAAGATGCAGAAGATTTAGTAGCCAAAGCGCATCAAGTTTGTCCCTATTCTAATGCAATTCGCGGCAATGTGGATGTGGAATTTAAAGTAAGTGTTGAATAAAGCATATTTTGAATGAAGCAGAATCTTTTGGCTGCTTCATTCATATTTTTCATTTTAATCATAGTGCGAGCTGTTTCTGTGCATCAAGTTTTTCTGCAACAGCCTCACCCAATTTGCCAATATAATCTTCTGGATAAGTTGTTTTTTTACATCCAAAAAAATCAAACAGAAAATTATTATGCTTTATTATTTTCATTTTCTCTGTATCTTGAGTAAATGTTTTTATAAAAGCATCAATCTCCTGTAAGTTGCCGCTTTGACATTCCAAATTAAAAATAAACTGCTTTAATAATTCGCCTTTTTCACGACGAGAGGCACAAAATGACTTTCCTAAGCTCATTGCATCTGCATAAAGACTACGGATTATTTTTACTACATCCTCAGGTAAATGGGCATAAGGTGTAGATGATGGTTTACATAATGCATCTTCTGCTTCCTTACAGGACTTTCGTACTGATATTGGAGGAGTAAACGTAAAAACTTTGTTGTAAGCCTCTTTAAATTGCACTGCCAACCAAGTATGGGTATCCATGGTAGGATGTATGTCATCCCAAAACATATAACCATCTGCCGGAGAAATATGCTCTTGCTGATGTACAGGATTTTTTTGGCTTTGTCTAAACTCCTCAGAATCAATATATGGAGATTTTAATTTATTTTTATCGAACCCGTATTCTTCACAATGATCATACATTTCTGCGAATGGCTTACTGACATCAAAAATTGAAAGATTCAGAGGAATATTCAAGCCCTGATACTTTTCAATTAATTGCTGTACCTTAGCTGCCAATTGTTTGTTGAAATACACCGAGCATTTTGCAGCATTTTCTTGCTCCTTTGTACTTTTAGCCTTATATCTTGGAGTTAAAGAAAGATCAGGTAAATTCAATAAAACAAAATTTCGATACCCTTGTTGAATTAAGATCTCAAGATTTACAATACGCGCATTCACTGCATCATCTGCTTCAAATAAAGTCGGCTCCGAATTCACTGTAAGTAAGTCATTTGCACCAGACCACTCGACAATTAAAGTTTCAGCTTTTTCCTGGGCACTAATTTTATACTTTTTATCATCAGCAATGAGTTGTTTTCGCTTATCCTCCAAATCGGCCACGATTAACCTGGCTATTTCTTCTTTAGGATTGAGGCTAAATTTCGTCTTGTAATCGTAGGAAGTTAAACCTGCTTCACAATAAAAGCGTGCAAAGCGTGTTCCTTTGAATAAAATATGTTTGTCATTATTTAGACTAAACGCCCGCTCATTCTTTTTCAGTAAATGCAAATCATTCGCTAAAATGGCATCTGCTACATCCGCATTTCCGCGAGCATCACGAGGTAGTTTCAGTTTTCTGCGCGCATAATCTATTTCAAATTGTTCAATAATTGCTGTAACAAAATAATCTCCCCAGACAAATCCATTCGTAAATCGCCCTCTAGGTGCATCATAACCAACCTCATAAAGATCACCCAAAGGAATAAACCCAAATAACATGCGTTTATCAAAAGTGCCTCTATCCGATAAACTATCCCCCAGAAAAACCAAACGACTAATCTTAATCCCAGATACTGGCATATTAATCCCCTATTAAAGATCATTGACCAAAATCTCCGCTCCTGGTGCAGAAAAAAGGATAAGTCTAAGCTGCAACTCAAAATCGCCTAAACCTAATCCCTGATAATGCACAAGGAAGGGAAAGAAATAATTCATTACAAATTTTTCAAAAAATAATTCAATATTAAAATCAAGTTGTGTTTGTACTACTCACAATACAAATCAGTTTAAATATAGGCAACAAAAACAAAACATCAGAAAAAGCATCAGTAACTCTCAATAAGTCCGGACATATTGCATTCTCCCACATCCTGCAGCTTGTCCGCAGGACCCTGAGATTTAGGCACAGAGCAAGATTCCTGGATTCTGCCGACAAGCCGCAGAAAGTAGGCCGATTTTTGCCCGGCCTTATTAATTTGCAAACATCCCCTCTTTGTAGATTGTATTTATTGGGAATTTTATGTTGGTTGGTTGGACAGTTCCTGATAATATAAACTTATTTTTTAAAAATTGTCTATGAAAAACAATCAATTTGATCTTATTGTATTAGGCGGTGGCAGCGGCGGTATTGCTAGCGCTGTTCGAGCAGCTAAATATGGTGCCAAAGTAGCGGTAGTAGAATCCAGCTTTTTGGGTGGGACCTGTGTTAACTTAGGCTGTGTCCCTAAAAAAGTGATGTTCAATGCATCCATGATTAATGAAATCATGCATCATGCGCCTGAATATGGTTTTTCACTCACATCCCCAACCCTTGCTTGGAGTACTCTGGTTAATAAACGTAATGCCTATATAGAGCGACTCAGAGAGAACTATGCAAAGCGTTTTGCTCAATTTAATATCACTTTAATTCAAGGTGTTGGCACGTTCTATGATGCACATTCAATTCAAGTAAATGATATTCATTATCAGGCACAACATATTATCATTGCAACAGGCGGCGAACCTTCTCAACCAACAATTCATGGGAGTCAACATGCAATTGATTCGGATGGTTTCTTTGCCTTGACCAAGCAACCTGAAAAAGTGGCAATCATCGGAAGTGGCTACATAGGGGTAGAGTTGGCTGGGCTATTAAACAGTTTAGGCAGTGAAACTCATCTACTAATGAGAGGCATGAGGCCATTATCCCGCTTTGACAATGTCTTGGGAGATACCTTAATGGAACTCATGCAACAACAAGGCATTCATATCCACCAAAATCATAAAGCAAAAGAGATAAACTTACATAGTGATGGCAGAAAATCTATAGTATGCTCCAGCGGCTCAATTATTCACGATATCGACGTAATTATTGCTGCTGTGGGAAGGAAGCCCAGAACATCTGGATTAAACTTGGAGAAGGTAAATGTTGCTACTGATGAACAGGGATTGGTTGTGGTCGATGCTTTTCAAAATACCAGCACTCAAGGTATTTATGCTCTAGGTGATGTGACCAATGCGCCAGCCCTTACTCCTGTAGCAATTGCTGCAGGCCGTCGTTTGGCAGATCGTCTGTTTGGCCAGCAACCCGAAGCGTACCTAAGCTATGACAATATCTGTACGGTAATCTTTAGTCATCCTCCGATAGGAACAGTTGGGCTTAGCGAAGAAGAAGCTGTTGAACAATACGGTAAAGATCAAATTAAAATCTATCAAACCCGTTTTACACCAATGTTTGATGCATTTGCTGAAGAAAAAACACCTACAGTAATGAAACTGGTGACACTAGGGAAAGAAGAGAAAATTATTGGTTTGCACGTCATCGGATTAGCAGCTGATGAGATGCTCCAAGGTTTTGGTGTGGCAGTAAAAATGGGTGCCTGTAAAAAAGATTTTGATAACACAGTTGCCATTCATCCCACAAGTGCAGAAGAATTCGTAACCATGGTGTAAATAATATGAATGATGCCATTCGCAGTTTTCAAGGTAAATCTCCTTCTATGGGTCAACGAGTCTATGTTGATCCTAAATCAGTAATCATTGGTGATGTTTCTTTAGGTGACGATGTATCGGTTTGGCCTATGGCTGTGCTACGTGGCGATGTAAACTCGATTAAAATAGGTAATGCCTGCAGCATTCAGGATGGAGCGGTGTTACACGTTACTCATGATGGCCCCTATACTTCAGGCGGGCACCCATTAATTTTAGGCCAAGGAATTACAATTGGGCATCAAGCGGTATTACATGGTTGTACTGTTGATGATTTCTGTCTTATTGGCATGGGCGCATTAATTTTGGATGCAGTACATCTACAGCATCATGTAATGGTTGGTGCAGGAGCGTTAGTCACCCCAGGAAAAGTTCTGGAAAGCGGCTATTTATATCTTGGTAACCCAGTTAAAGCAATCAGGAAATTAACCGATCAAGAACTCGAGATGTTAGAATACTCAGCACAACATTATGTGCGGCTCAAAGACAAACATTTAGCATCCTTATAGCGTGTAAAGTACTTATTTCCCACTCTGGTACCCATCGTTGTGCATTCTTAACGATTATCAAAAAGTATTGTGCTAACTCCCTCCCAATACTTTTAAATATTGCTATTAGAATAACCCATTCTCACTGCAAAAATTTGTTTGAAATAATCTAAACTAAAGAAAAAAGAGATAAGGGATTAAGCACATGGCTCAAACGCCTTTAGAAGAGGAAATATTAAAAACTGAAAAGTTAAGGACAACGATTTTATCTATTATCTTTATTCTAATGGCGCTTATATGGATAATATTTTTTATTCACTCTCCTGAAGTATATTATCGACATGCGAAAGTATCGGCCATAACCATGCCAAGTTCTTTAGCAGCAGTGGCTCTCTATTTTTTATTAATGCGAAAAGTTATTTGTCAATGCGCTCTTCATAAGAAAAACATACCAGTCTTTCTACGCTATTTTAATGCATTTATCGAAATAAATATTCCTACATTAGGGATTATTGTAATAATGAACCTTCAAACACCCCTCTATGCTCTTTTAATGCCACCTGTTTTACTTTATTTTATTTTCATTATTCTTTCTTCACTGACCTTAAACGAATGGATATGCCGATTTGCAGGCTTGATTGCCGCCCTTGAATATTGGGGACTGTCCTATTACGTCCTAAATTATACAGATATCACAAACATTGATTCATATTTAGTAGAATGGTATGCCTTTGCCGCCCGTGGAGGAATTTTATTAATTGGAGGGATAGCTACCGGATTCATTACTTCTCAAATTAAAAAACAGCTTTTTGCAGCTTTTGATGCGCAAAAGGAACGGGACAAAATTGAGGGCATTTTTGGCCAGCATGTTTCCCCTGAGGTTGTATCCAAGCTGCTATCAAAAGATGCTAATTCAAGTGAAGACCTACCCGTTTGCATTATGTTTTTGGACATAAGAAATTTTACTCATTTTACCGAACAAAACGAACCATCCGTTGTTGTTAATTATCTCAATAATCTTTTTAAGCATATAGTAAAAATCATTCACGATAATAAAGGGATTATAAATAAATTTTTAGGCGACGGCTTTATGGCAGTATTTGGCGCACCGCTATCTAACGGCAATGATGTGGCTAATGCTGCAAAAGCCGCATTAGAGATCATTCAACGTATCGAAGAAGAAATAAAAAAAGGCAATCTCCCCGATCTGAAATTAGGGATTGGTTTACATTTTGGTCATGCAGTAACAGGCACTATCGGAACAAAAAAACGGCAGGAATATACTATTATAGGAGATGTAGTGAATTCAGCAGCCCATATAGAGCAATTAAATAAAACGTATAATTCCCAGATCCTTATTTCTGAAGATGCGATGAAGCAGCTGCCTGAAATTAAAGCTGAATTTGTTGGTAATGCCACTCTTAAACATCGTGACAATCCGATTAAATTATATAAATTAATTTAACTTCCACATCTGCTTCATAATTTTTTCAAAGACATTAAGATCGAAAACCTTTTGAACAAAGGAAAATCTACCCTTATCATAAGAAAACTAACAACAAGTTGCATCCATTCTGACATCAAGTCATCAGTATAAATACCAAACATATTTTATTTCTATTTCCCTAAAACTTCGTATGTTTTAACTTAAATTTAAGGGGTAGGGGTCGTGAATAACTCAGATGATCCAACTTTCTGTGTTGGCAGTTTCATGAGGCCATATGTACTAAGCAACTCACTTTGATTCACTTTTACTGGCCCATTAGCATCCACAGAGCGATCACATTGATTTAGTTCTTGCTCCATCTTTTCTATAAGGAGTTGTAAACGAGCACTTTTTTCAGTCAATTCCAATTGCATTAACTTTACCTCTTGTATCCCACCTTCTAGCTCAACAAGCCTTTTTTCGATCATTATTATACTCCTTATACTTTTTAAAAAACTCTTAATCATCCATCCACTCTTCAGTGCTATAAAATATTTATTTCATGCTATTCTCAAGCCTGAGAGTCAGGTGAATACTAACAATTATTGAATCATAACTCGAGTCACTTCAGGAATTTTCATGACTAAATCTTCTGTATATGCACTGGAGGGTGTTTGAAAACCAATTGGAGCATTTCCTGATAAAACGTGTTGTATGATCATCAGCGTGGATAAAGCAGTCAGAGTATAGCCATTAGGCGTAGTCATTAATGCAGCCATTTTTTTTCCTGCTTCATTGCTTACTTCACCATAGATTTTTACAATTGAATTTTGTCTTTGCTTCTCAGTAGGGCCAGCAGGCAATTGATTAATTTTATGCATTATATATTTTTTAATTGGAGGCCACCCCAAAACTCTTTTAAAAGGATTAATAAGGCTTCTAAGTTGAATTATCTTTTTAGGTAATGCCATATAAATTTCTATATGAGGAATCTGAGTAGACCACCACGCTGATGCCAAATCCCCCCACGAAATCGTGGCACATAACAGTTTCTTTGAGGTGCCAAAATCAAAAAATTGAGTTTTCCAGCAGAAAGGAACTTTTTTTAAAGATCCATTATCACGAATCAGCGTACCTTCAGGAATATCTTCCATCATGGTTTTAGCAGTTCCATGTGAAATGCTTAAGCCGTTATTTTTAGTAAATGTTCCTATGGCAAGAACCAAGTGGTTCGCATCAGGCAAACATTGCTTTAAATAAGCAGTCAAACAATCGCTAGGCACTACATCAAATCCAGAACCTGGTAATAGCATAATGCCAGCTGCTTTAGCGTGTTCATTCATTGTCATCAGCTGTTCTATTACTCTAACTTCACCGGTAATATCCATGTAATGAGTTTTTACAGCAAGACAAGCCAACGCCATGTTTTTATAGGTATATTTGAATGGGCCCGCACAATGAAGTACGACGACGAGATCTTTCAGAGCATTTTTAGTTTGTTCCAGATCATTTGCGTCAAACACTCTATATTCCAAATTTAAAGAATTCGCTTGACGCTTTAATTTTTCTTCATCTCTGCCTGCCAATATCGGTTTTAATCCTTGCTGCACACTTAATTGAGCAATTAAATTACCGGTATATCCATATGAGCCATAAATTAAGAAATTTTCTTTCATCAAATCAATCCAAATAATTTTTAATTCAGTGTAGCTCGGGAATCCGCTTTTATCGAGATAAGGCTTTCTCTTAGCGCAATTAGAACGAAAAAGTAGAAGAACAAAAAATACAAAAAAAGGAAGGCTAATGATCTGTTTTAAGTTGGCAATTAATAAATAAAATTAGGTGAAGCAGATAACGCGTTTTTTATTAAAAAAAAGCGGCTCTAAAGCCGCTTTCTAAGAATAAAACCCTGGCGATGACCTACTTTCA